>JAZGCX010000377.1:0-13998 GCA_036477175.1 Phycisphaeraceae bacterium | reverse complement strand
CCGGGATGACTGTGGATGCCCTCCCATTCGCCGGGGCCCACGAGCAGCCGCTGCAAGACGACGTGATCATTCGTTAGCACGACCTCACCGTCAGAATTCTCCAGATTAGGGTATGTCAGCAGGAATTGCTTATCGTCTTCCGCCACCGGCTTTGGCGCTGTACTGTCCTGCGCGCTGCTGGTGACAGCAGCCAGGAGCAGAATCGAGAGAGCCGCTTCGACATCGGAGACCCGCACCGGGCCCATGTATTCCATGTCTTCGCCGATCAGCTCCGAGGCGCGCTCGGACATGTTCTTGAATATCTTTTCCTTCAGTTCGTCACTGGCGGTCTTCAGCGCCAGGGCCAATTCGTCATTTTCGAC
This sequence comes from Phycisphaeraceae bacterium, assembly GCA_036477175.1. Classification (GTDB taxonomy): domain Bacteria; phylum Planctomycetota; class Phycisphaerae; order Phycisphaerales; family Phycisphaeraceae; genus JAZGCX01. The sequence goes on along the minus strand of JAZGCX010000377.1, from coordinate 13,636 downwards.
CTCTTTGAGCACGGCCTGGATGCCCTTGTCGTCCACGAGCCTGATGTCTTCGAACACAAACATCAGGCGACGGATGTGCTCCACCAGGTCGGGGTCCTCGGCTTCGAGGCCTTCCATGATCCCCTTCTCCGTGGTGCGGTCCACGAGGTTGAGCATCTCCGCGACGGTGTCCACACCGCCGATCTTCTCGAAGGACTGGCTGAGCATGGTGGCCAACCGCGATTCGAGCCCCTTTTCCACTTCAAGCACGACCTCCGGGTTGGTCTGCTCCATGTTGGCCACGCGTTTGACGACCTCGATCTGCTTGGGACCGGGCAGCGCCGCCAGAATCTCCGACGCCTTGTGGTACGCCAGGTGACTGATAATCAACGCGATGGTCTGGGGGTGCTCATCCTGGATAAACGTCAGCAGGTTCTGGCTCTCGGCCTTCTGCAGAAACGCGAACGGCGTCATGCGGACCTGCTGGGAGATCTGTTCAAGGATCCGCTGAGCCTCTTTGGGATCGAGGCTTCTCATCAGCAGGGAACGGGCGTATCCCAGACCGCCTTCACTGGTCCATTGCTGCGCCAGCGCCAGGTCGTAAAACTCCTGCAGCACCGTGTCGCGTAGCTCCGTGCCAACGCCCCTCATGGCAGCCAGCTCACGGGTGATCGGCTCGACCGATTTGGTGTCGAGCTGTTTCAGGATCATCGCGGCCTCGTCCTGGCCCAGCGACAGAAGCAGCACCGCCGCCTTCTTGACGCCGCTGATCGGCTCGGTCTGTTCACTGATGGTGTCGGGCGCTGGCATGGTGATTTGCGATCGCTACGCTACTCCTCGGTGCGGACCCAACGGCCGACCAGCGTGGCCGCCTCGGACGGGTTGGCACGGACCATCTCGCCGATCTGCTCGGCGATCTTGCGGCTGCGCAGTTCTTCTTCGTTCAGTTCGACGCCGGCCATGGACGGGTCCGATTCGTCCGCCTCGCCGACCAGGTCCTCGTCGGTGGGCAGGGTTGGCGGCACCCCCGCCAGCTCCTCGGCGCTGGGCATCGGCGACCGTTGGGTGGCCTTGCGAACCATCCCCATCATCATCGCCAGACTCACCAGCGCCAGCGCACCGAGCCCGACGGTCTTCATCCAGCTCGAGTCGAACAGCGCGACCATGCCCCCCGGCTGCGCCACGCCCGCGGTGATCGCGGCGCCGGCCACACCGTCGTAGTACATGTGCGCCTTGACCACGCCATCGGCCTCCGCGGTGATCAGGGGCATGACCTGCGACTCGATCTGCGCCAACTGCACCGTCACGATGTCCCCCAGCGCCGCGTCGTTCGGCTCGTCCGTCACGCCGGGATTCGCCTGCTTGAACAGGCTGACGAAGTAACTGCGGGGCACGGCGACGGTGACGTTGATCTGCCTGGCTTTGCCGCCGCGGTGTCGGGTGCTCTCCTGACGGGTGACCTGTTTGGGGCCATACTCGTTCCGCGTTTCGCCGGTGGTGTCGCTGCGCCCCGCGCCGCCGCCGCCTTCGATGCTGATCCCGACGTTCGGCCGGGCCCCCGGCTCGCCCGCGTCGCGGGTGTCGGTGCGCTGCATCTCACGGCTGTATTCGCTCGTGATCGGTTCGGTCTCCTGGTAGGCGGTGAGCTGTATCTGGCGAGTCGTGATGTCGTCGATCAGAACGTTGACCGCGACGACCACCTGCGGGATCTGGTGGCTAAGCAGCGCCAAAATCTTCTCGCGGTGGTACTGCTCGATCTCCTGCATCTGCTCCAATTGCTCGGCCGAAGAGAAATCGTCCTCGCCCCTGATGGTCAACTGCCGACCGGCGATCGCGTCGATCACCCGCACGTCCTGAGGCGCCATCTGGGCGACCGCCCCGCTGACCATGGCGGCGATCGACTGGCCCAGGTCGTTGCTGACACGACGGCTCCCCTGCATGACCACGCTGACCGCCGCGGACGGGCGGACGTGGGCGGAGCCGAAGCCCTTGACCTCGGGGATGTCGAGGATCACTTCGGCCGACCGGACGCCGTTCATCTTGCTGATGATCTGCCCCAGCACCTTTGCCTTGGTCACCAGGTAGGCCCGGGCGTTTTGAGCGTTGCTCCGCCACGGCGACTGATTCCTGACAAACTCGTCGAAGGCCGCAGACGTATCGGCCGCGAGCAAATCGCGGTTCTCCAGGATCGCCAGAGCATCAACATGACGACTGGGCGGCACCATGACCTGACCGTTGGTGGTTTGGACATCGATCCCCGCCGCTCGCAACGCGCTGACCACCTCGCCCTGTTTGGCCGACGCGAACGGCGAGACCGACATCATCTCCGGTCGGCCGGCGAAGATGACGGCAATCAGCCCCACCAGAAGCAGAATGATCAGCCCGAACCCGATCACCCATTTCTGACTGGGCGACAGTTTCGACAGATGCGCGCTGATCTGCGTCCAGTATCGTCTGAAGAATTCCATGCGTCGGCCTCCACGCCGGTGGGCACTGACCACTGATCACTGACCACTGCCCCCTACACCCGCATCTGTTTGATCTCTTCGTAGGCGTCCACCATCTTGTTGCGGATTTGCACCAGCATCTCGAACGCCAGGTCCGCCTGCCGCTTGGCGTTCATCACCGAGGCAAAGTCGTCACGCCGGCCGCTGACCAGGTCCTCGATGGCCACCTCGGCGTCCTGCTGAAGCTTGTTGACCTGTTCGATGTTCTTCATAAGCAGGTCTTTGAAGCTTGGCCCGGCCGCGGCGCCGGGCGGACGGGGTGCGGCGGGCGGCATGGGCGGGGTCGGACCCGTGCCGCCGGTCGGGGGGATCAGGCCCAGGGGGTCGCTCATCGGTCAGTCCTCGGATTCGCCGCGGCTCGAGCCGCGGTCAAACGTTTTGCGCTTATGCAAGCAAGCGCAGGCTGGTCTGCATCATGTTCTTGGTCGCTTCGGCCGCGGTGATGTTGGCTTCGTAAATGCGGGCGGCTTCCAGGGCGTTGATCATCTCGATCGCAGGGTCGATATTCGGATACGCGACGTAGCCGGCCCCATCGGCGTTGGGGTGACCGGGATCGTACACCTTGCGCAGCGGCGCCCGATCAAACAGAATCTCCTTAACGTGCACGCCCCGGTCGCTGTCGGTGGCCGGGTCCCCGACCGCAAAGACCGGGATGCGGCGGTGAAACGGGGCGTAGTTGCCATCCGCGTCATACAGGGTGTTTTGGTTCGCCAGGTTCGCCGAAATCACGTTCAACCGTGTCCGCTGAGCGACCAACGCCGAAGTCGAAATATCAAGTGAACCAAACACGCTTCAACTCCAAGTCATATCTCGTACCGCTTAGACCCGCTCACGGATAGCGATCTCGATCATGTTGAACTCGTTGCGGAGCAACTCGACGGCCGCGTTAAACGCCAGGGTGTTCTCGGCCAGGTGCTGCATCGTCCGTTCGAGGTCACGATTGTTCTGATCATGGAAGAGGATGTTTTGGTGGGTCGGCGTGGGCGTCACCTCGATGCCGCCGGCACGAAAGCGCAGCTGCTCGGTGTCGGTAAGGGTCAACGGCCCCGAGGTCGGGGTGCGGCTGGCACGCCGTTGGTCGATCGCGTTGCGCAGCGTCGCCTGAAACGTCTTGGGGTCCAGGTCGCGCGGCTGGAAGTAAGGCGTCGAGAGATTGGCGATATTGTGGGTCAATACGGCGTGCCGCTGACTGGTGAACTGCACCAGTCGCTGCAAGGCCGGTAACGCTCCACTATCGAAAATCCCGGCGATCATAGGCGTGCCTCCGGCGCCGCGTGGACGCACTTCAACCGCGGTTGAACGCCGAACCCGGTGCAATCGCGGTGCCAGCGGACGTGTCGGCGGCCAGCGTGCCAATCCCCGCGAATGTTGGATGCCCGCAGGTGGTACGCCGATTGCTCGCCGCGCATTATTTGCGCCGCGCCGCGGCAAGAACTGCGCGATCCGGCAAAGCCCGGTGGCCCGGGTCTTAGCATTCTCACGGCCAAGAAACCACCGGCTCTTGCTTCACAACGACTGCGCCACAAGGTTTCGCTCCTTCCACTTCTTGAGCTTGAGGCCGAGTGTCCGGACGCCGATGCCCAGGGCCCGCGCGGCGCGCTGGCGGTTGCCGCCGAATTGGCCCAGGGTGTGGATGATCTGCTCGCGTTCGATATCTTCCAACCGCCTGACCGAACCGGCGGGTGCCGGCATGGTGGTTCCGGTCGCCGCCGCGGTGGCAACGACCGGGCCGGTAAGAACCGGCGCCTGCGGCACGACGAGCCACGGGCGAATCGTGCCGGCCTTGATCAGCCGGTCCTTACTCAGCACGCTGGCGCGCTCGCAGATGTTCTGAAGCTCGCGCACGTTGCCGGGCCAGGGATACGTTTTCATCAATTCGATCGCTTGCTCGTCGAACTGCCTCGGCGGCCTGCCCTCGCGCAGTGCCACCTGCGCAAGGAAGTGTTCAGCCAGCAGCCGGATGTCCTCCACACGCTCACGCAACGGCGGCAAACGGATCGGCAACACATTCAGACGATAAAACAGGTCCTGACGAAACGCCTCTTGCGCCACGGATGCGGTCAAATCACGGTTCGTCGTCGCGATCACCCGCACGTCCACCTGCATCGTGAGGCTCGACCCGACGCGCTCGAACTGGCCCTCCTGCAACACCCGCAACAGCTTGGCCTGAAGCGCCGAGCTGAGCTCACTGATCTCGTCCAGCAGAATCGTGCCCCCGTCGGCCAATTCAAATCGGCCCTTGCGCAACCGGTCGGCCCCGGTAAACGCACCCTTTTCGTGACCGAACAGTTCACTCTCGAGCAGGCTGCTGGACAGCGCGGCGCAGTTGACGCACAGCAGGATTTGATCGCGGCGGGGGCTGTGGGCGTAAATCGTGCGGGCCACCACTTCCTTGCCCGTGCCCGATTCCCCACAGATCAGCACCGTGCCGTGGCTGCGGGCGATCTGCTGAATCTGCTGCGCTAACTGACGCATGGCCGGCGAACGGCCCACCAGCACCGGTGCACGCTCGAACACCTGAGCGTTGCTCCTCAGTGCCGCGTTCTCCTGCAACAGCCGCCGGTGTTCAACCGCCCGCCGAACCGTCATCACCAGTTGGTCGCCCTCGAACGGCTTCTGGATGAAATCAAAGGCGCCTTGCTTCATGGCGCTGACCGCCGTGTCAATCGAGCCAAACGCGGTCATCACGACCACGGGCAGTTGATCATCGGTTTGGCGGATGCGGCCCAGCAGTTCCAGCCCGTCCATCTCGGGCATCTTCAGGTCGGTGACGACGGCCGCGGGCCGGTGACGCCCAACCATGTTCAGCGCCGAATCGCCATCGGCAGCGGCGACCACCTGATAGCCGGCCCGTTGCAGCGTGCTGCCGACGCTGTCGCGCATCATCTGTTTGTCATCGACGACCAGGACCTTGTTGCTCATACCAAAACTCCGGAGACAGCAGGGGCACACGCCCGGTTCGGGGCGTCGCTCAACGACACGGCAGGGACGCGCAGCTCGAACACCGCCCCGCCGTCGTTGTGGACGCTGATCGTGCCCCCGTGCGCGTCCACGATGCGGTGCACGATCGCCAGCCCCAACCCGGTGCCCGTGTTGCGCGTGGTGAAGAACGGATTGAACAGACGGTCGATGTCGGCGGCGCCGATGCCCGGCCCGGTGTCGCGCACCGTCAGCACCACCTGGCCGTCCTCGGGGCGGGCGGCCAGCGTCAGGACGCCGTTGCGCCCGGCGGCCATGGCCTCGACGGCATTACGGATAGTGTTCAGCAAGGCCTGGTGAAGCAGGTCCGGGTCGGCGTGGATCGTCGATCCCAACGGACGATCGCGGCGCACGACGGTGACACCCGCGGCGTCGATCGCGGGTCGATGCGACTCGACGGCGCGGTCGAACAGTTGCGTGACGGACACCGTGCGCGCGTTGGGCGTGACCTCCTGGGCAAAGCTGAGCACGTCGGTGACGATGGCGTTCAGCCTTCGAACGGCCTCGGCGATCTTGCGGGCGTTGGCGGCGCAGGTTGCGCCGGGCTGAGCATCTTCGGTGCGCAAGTCCTTACCGATCATGTCGGCGTAGAGCTGGATCGCAGCCAACGGGTTGCGTATCTCGTGCGCGATGCCGGCAGCCATCTCACCCAGCGCAGCCAACCGCTTGGAACGCTGAAGCTGCGCATCGGTGCTGGCCAACTGCTGTTGCAGACGAACGACCTGGGCGCGCAGCGATTCGTGGCTGCGCTGCAGGTTCTCAGTGACCTGGTTGTAGGCGCCAATGATCTGTGCCAGGTCGTCGAGGCGATCGGACGCCTCAGCCTCGGCGGGCGGGATCGCAGCGGTCTTGTCGAGATTGACGGTCATCGGCGGACTCATCCCTGACGGTCGGTGAAGCGGGCCTGTGGATTGACCTGCCTGTTGCCGTAGGCCTGGAGCGCATTGCCCGCATCGCCGATGCGCTTCAGTTCGTGACCGACCTTGCTTTGCCATTGCTCAAGTTTGCCGCGATCGCGCTCGTCCTGTTCGACGATGCGCTGCAACAATGACTGCGCGTCGCTCAATAACTCACCCACACGCTGTCGATCGTGCTCGTTGAGGCTCGCGTACAACTGCTCCCAGGAGGTGCGATACGGCTGCAGTTCGTTATTCAGCGCCGATAGCTGGTCGATCAACTTCTGGCGCAATGCGAGCACGGCCAGCAGCGGCTCGGTCTGCCCGTCGGCGACCAGCCTGGCCTGCTGCCTGCTGAACGTATGGAACTGCTCAAACAGAGCACGCTGCTGTTCGAGCAGTTCAATGAGCTCGGTGGTGCTGGTGTCGCTCGGCGATGCGGCGGGGCTGGCAGGTTCGACGGTCATCCATGACCTTTCATCTATAGACACGGGCCGGCACCCGTGCGGGCTGGCGGTCGCCTCCGGCGCCGCGGCACCCATATTCCCAATACCGCTATATCTCTATCGGACAGGAAGGGTCGATTTGCTTACTGAACAGCCGGCGTTTGGCAGAAGCTGGGCACCCCCATCGTGTCGCTCACATAAATATATGTATATAAACCACTTATCGTGTAATGGCCCCCGCGGCGCTGGCTTGCGGCTCAAAGAGATTCAACTCGCTGGTCCACCGCAGCCAGTCCTGCCAGTGCTGACGCGTCATCGGTAGGCTCGGATCGTCAAACGCCTGCTCGGGGATCAGCTTCAGGTGGGCTCGGGCGCGGCGGTTGGCGGCTCGGGCTTCCTGCTTCTGGCCCAGCTCGCAGTAGGCATTGACGATCTGCACCAGTGCCACCAGCGAGGCCGGGTTCATCTCCCAACGCTTGGCCGCCTGGTCATACAACTCGATCGCGGTCTCGAACCGGCCCAGGTCGTAGGCGCAGTCGCCGCGGTAGAAATACGCGTTACGCAGGTACAACGCCTCGATGGCTGACAGGTCGTCGCCTTCAGGGGCTTCCAGGTCCGCGATCGCCTGACCGTACAGTTGCTGTCCCGTTTCGAGATGAGCGGCGCGTTGGGCCTGCAACGCCTGGCGCTTGGACTGCGGCAGCGGCAGTTCCAGGTCGTCCTGCAACTGCCCGGCCGCCCGACGGTACGAGTCGGCCAGCAGGAATCGCAATGCCCCGCCCTCACGCCGATGACCGTATCGCTTGACCGCTTCGTCGAGTCGCTCGATCGCGGCCTCGAACTTCTCCTGCCGGTAGTAGAGCTTTCCGATTTCGATCAGGGCCTGGCGGTATTGGCGGCTTTCGGGGGTGATGGCCGGGTGATCGGTGATCACATGCTGAAGCGTCCGATCGGCGTGGTCCAACTGGTTGAGTTCGATGTGGCAGCGGGCCAGCGGCACCAGGCTGGCATAGGACTCGGGACTGCGCGGGTGCCGCTCGATCAAGCGAACAAACAGCTCAAGTGCCGGCGGATACTGCTTGTCTGCCATGTACGCCATGGCGAGCTTGTGGATCACCTGAAGCTGGCGGGGGTCGGTCGAACGTGTCCTGACCAACTCGTCATAGACGCGGATCGCGTCCTTCCAGCGCTGGGCCCGGTCGTAGCATCCAGCCGCCTTCCACAGACTCTCACCGTAAGCGGCGTCGTCGATGGTGGAGACGGCCCGGCCGTGGGCCGCGTAATGCTCCGCGGCGCGGGCGTAGTGGAAGGCGGCCTGGCGGTTGGCGTATGCCCGCGCTTCACGCGTTAGAACGGGCACCATAGACGCGGCGGCGCTGGCGTCGGCTAAACTTTGCTCGTCAACCTCCTGTGCGGCGTCGGCCAACTGTTGCTCGGCGACCCGCTCGTGCGTCACCGCCATCCGCAACAGCAGGTCCGCCGGCAGTTTCGGTTCGTACAGCGGCTTGAGCAGGCTCAGGTAATCCAGTGCACGGTCGTACCCCTGCTGGTCGTAATACTTGTCGTAGTGAGAAAGCACCACGTCCGTCAGCGCCTGGCGGCGCGGATCGCTCGTCTGCGTCGTTCTGTTCAGCAGCTTCACTGCCCGGCCAAAATGCTCGATCGCATCCGGGTCGTAGCCGAGCTTGGCCTCGCAGTCGGCGCGACCCACCAGCGCCAGCAGGTACACCGGCATCGCCGGCCAGTCGCGCTCGGCCCGGCTGTAATACTCCAACGCCTGCTGCACGTTGCTCAAGGCCAATTCAATATCCGCCAGCCCCACCAGGATGTCGGCGTGCAGGGGGTCGGCACTCAACAGCTTGGTCTGTGCAAGCTGAAAGTACCGTTGCGACTCGTCGTAGTCGCCGATCTTCAGGTGCGCCTTGCCCAGCAGCACCATCAGCGGCGCCAAGTCGTCGTCGTCGCCCTGGTCCATGAAGAGCATGATCCGCCGCTGCAGCAGGCCGATGGCCCACCGGGGGTTGTCCACGTCAAGCAGGACCTGGGCGCGCATCGCAGTCGCCCAGAGCTCCTCGGCGCGGCGGGCTTGTTTGTCGGTCTCGCTGCGCAGCTCCTCCATGAACTGCGCCAGAAGCGGCGCCAGCTTCTGCGGGTCCTTCCCGTCGGGCCGCTGCTGCTGACGTTGGATCAATCGCTTGATCAGCAGGTAACGCTGACGGACCGGCTGATCCTCCAGTTGATCGACGAAACGAAGCGCCTCCTGATCGCGGCCGAGCGCCATGAGTGTCTCGGCCCAGCGCGTCCGGTGCCGGCCGTCGAATTCCTGGCCCACCTCTCGCGCCGTTTCATACTGCGCTAGCACCGCCAGGTGTTTGGCCTCAATGTTCCGGCCGTTGGCGCGCTGCCGAAGGTAGATCAGATCGCCCCCCAGCATCTCATAACGAGCCCGCTGCGGCCGGTCGGCACGAGGCATGGACGACGCGATTGCGGTCAGCTTCCGCTGCGCGTCGTCGAACTCGTTGGCGTCGAGGTATTTTTCGACCGTGTTCAGTGCGCCGGGGAAGTCCAGCGGCTGGCGGCTGGACGTGATGACCATGTACAACCCAACGCCCATCATCAGCGCACCGGCCAACAGCACGGGCACCTGCCACAGTTGCGACAAGGGCCGTTGATCCGGCACCGGCGCAGACCCGTCCCGGGGCGGGGATGATGCCAGGGGCGGGTTGTCGGTTTGCTTGGCCATGGCGGGGTCGATCCCAGCGTGCGGGGCGGCCTTGACGGATGGGGTTGGCGGGATGCCGGCCGGCTCGACGCCGGCGCACCTGCCCCGTCAGCCCGAAGGCCGCTCGCCCCTGGCGTTATCGACCAAACGAGCATAAGCCCCTTAATTGTGGCGAGGTTATGCCAAACAATCCCCGCCGCGTTGCCATGTTGATGATCATGAGCGGCACGGGGCAACTTCACTTCACCGGCGCCTCTGATCGACCGATATGAGCCGCGTACAGCCGGACACACGGTCAAAGGATTCCGGATTCAGTTTGTAAAGAGAAAGGCACAGACCATGCAAGAGGAACATTCAGTGGCACGACCCGTGGTGATCGCCCGATATTTCGCCGCCTGCCTGTTGGCTGGGCTGCTGCCGCTCATGGCGGGGTGCGCGAGCGACGGCCAAGCCCAAGGCCAGGTCCAGGCGGAGGAATTCGAGTCGGTCGGAGAACAACTGCTGGCGCAGGCCGCGACGGCTCAGGCCGCCAGCGAGCGTGCGGCCGCCGAGGCCCAAGCGGCGGCGGATTACGCCAAAGAGCTTCAACAGCTCGCCGCGGCCCGTCAGGCCGAGGCCGAACAGGCCCAGGCGGCGGCTGAGCAAGCCGAAGCAGCGGCGTCGGCCGAGGCCGATACTGCCGCCGAATCCTTCGCCGACGCCGAGGCAGCCCGCCGCCAGGCCGAACAAGCCGCCGACGGCGCCTCAGCCGCCGAATACGTCGAGATCGACGCCCGAGAAGACCGGGCCGCCACGGAAACCACCATGGTCCCGACCGACGAGTAAGTCCGTCGCAACACGGGCTGAGTTGACATCACCCATTACCGCCGCACGGCGTGCTGAACGCCGTGTGCCAGTGAGCTTCATCGACGACCGCCTCTGACCGGCCGACCGGAGCCGCGGACAACCCGGCCAGCGGTAGTAAGCGGTAGTAAGAAGAGGCGCAGAAAGGCACAGAACATGCAAAGCGTACATTCTCTCGCACGACCCGTGGTGATCGTTCGATATGTCGCGGCCTGCCTGTTGGCTGGGGCGCTGCCGCTGCTGGCAGGGTGCGCCAGTCGCAGCCAAGCCCAGGACCTGGTCCAGGGCGAAATATTCGAACCGGTCTGGGAAAAGCTTCTTGTCCAGGTCGCCGAGTTCCCCGACGCCATGCCCACCGGCGTGGCCGTGTCCAGCTCCGGCCGCCTGTTCGTCAATTTCCCGTACTGGAGCGACAAGCCGCGCGATGCTGTGCCCTATGCCAGGCCCACCGGCACCATCCGACCGCTGCCCAACGAAACGCTCAACAACTCCATCTATGCCCAAGCGCTCGTCGTGGATGACCAGGACTTCCTGTGGATGCTCGACTCGGGCAAGCCACAGGCCGACGGCGGCGTCCAGATCGCCGGGGCGAAGCTGGTGAAGATCGACACCGGGGACGACAGCATCGCTGCGGTGTTCAACTTCGACTCCGCCAATGACCTGGCGCCTCACAGCTTCCTCAGCGACTTTTGCATCGACACCGAGAATCAGTTCGCCTACATCGCCGACTCCGGCCGGGGATGCATCATTGTGTACAACCTCAAGTCCGGCCAAGCCCACCACGCCCTGCTCGATGACCGGTCGACCAAGGCCGAGAAAGGCGTAACCCCGTGGGTCGGATCAGAACCGTGGCGTAAGGGGCGCGGTTATGTGCCACAGTTCGGCGTGAACGGCGTCGCGCTGTCGCCCGACAATAACTGGCTCTACTACCACGCCCTCACCGGCCGAACGCTCTACCGCATCCCCACCGCCCCACTCCGCGACAACAACCTCAGCGATGACCAGCTCGCTTCACTGGTTCAGAGCCTCGGTTCCACCGGCTCGATCGTGGACGGCATGTTGATGGACCAAAACGGAAACCTCTACATGACCGCACCGGAGAAAAATGCGATCCTCGTCCGCCGGTCCAACGGCTCGATCGAGACATTCATCGCCGACCAACGGATCCAATGGCCCGATTCGCTGGCATTGGCCAAAGACGGGTACCTCTACTTCACAGTATCGATGCGGCATTTCCACGAGCCGTACAGCCACACGGCGGAGCGTGCTCAGCCGTTTTACGTGATGAAGACCTCGATAACGAACGTGCAAATAGCAGACGCGAATCGGCATGACGCCGAAGCCGCGTGGGTCGCCGCGGACGCCGCGGCGCAAGAAGCCGCCGAGACCGCGTGGCATGCGAGCCTGAAGCGGGCGACGGCGTCCGAGGCCCGCCAAGCCGCGACGGCGAAAGCCGAGCAAGCCGCCGAGGCACAGGAATGGACCGACGCTGCCGCCCAAATCGTCGCTCAAGCTGAGGACGCCCGCTCACGGGCCGCCCAGGCTGCCGACGAAGCCGCAGCCATCGCCGCCGAATACGCTAAGACCGAAAGTGGCGACCCCGCCGCCCCGGAAACCCCCGTGGCCCCAGTCAACAACTTTTGAACCATTCGACTCGGGCCGAGGTGACATCACTCGTCCCGACCATCCGCTTCGAGGAAAAAGCCCAGGGATGACTGATCATCCCTGGGCTTTGTTACGGTCTTTCAGTGACGTTTAGCCCCGGCGCCCACGCCGGGGCCCGCCGCGTGGGCGCGGCGGCCAAACGAACAGATCGCTGCGTCGAATCGGTCGCATGCGCGACATTGATTCAAACACTCGAAGTGCTGCTGCGGTGCTTGGCGCGGCGTTGCAACTCTGCTTCGACGAAGCCGTGCAGGTCGCCGTCGAGCACGCGTTGCGGGTTGCCGCTCTCGAAGCCGGTGCGCGTGTCCTTGACACGGTTGTCGTAGAAGACGTAACTGCGGATCTGCGTACCCCAGCCCATCTCGAGCTTGCCGCCGGCCTCAGCCAGCCGCTGTGACTCGCGCTTCTGCTCTTCAAGCTGCTCCAGCTTGCCCAGAAGGATCGCCATCGCACGCTTGCGGTTCTGTACCTGGCTGCGCGAGGTGGAGCAAACCACACTGATACCGGTCAACCGGTGCACGATCCGGCAGGCCGTCGCCAACTTGTTGACGTTCTGACCGCCGGGGCCGGCTGAGCGAGCGAAGAACGCGATGTCCAGCTCCTTTTCGTCCAACTGTACCTGGGCCGCTTCGAGTTCCGGCACGACGTCCACGGTGGCGAAACTCGTCTGACGCTTGCCCTGCGCGTTGAACGGGGAAACACGGGCGAGCCGGTGCGTGCCGCGTTCGCAACGGAGGTAGCCGTAGGCGTGCGGGCCGGCCACGCGGAGCGTCACGTCTTTGATCCCCGCCTCGTCGCCCGGGTGCTTGTCCACCTCGTCGGTCTTCCACCCCTGTTTGTCGACGTACCGCAGGTACATCCGCATGAGCATCTCCGCCCAATCGTTGGCCTCGGTGCCGCCGTCGCCGGCGTAGATCGACAGGAAACAGTTGAGGTGGTCGTTCGGGCCCGAAAGCAGCGACAGGGTCTCGGCGCTTTTCAGCGCCGCGTCCAGCGCGTCGAGCTGTGCATCGACCTCAAGCCGGCTCTCCTGGTCGTCGGCGTCCTGGGCCATCTCCCACAACAGGACCGCCTCGTCGATCCTGTTGGCGGCTTTGGCCACCGGATCGAGCTGCGCCTTGGTCGCCTTCAGTTCCGCAACGACCTTGTTTGCCCGGTCCGGGTCCTGCCAGAAATCCGCGGCCGCCATCTGCTGCTCCAGCTCCGCCAGCCGCCGCTGCTTCTGGTCGTAGTTAAAGGGAGTCGCGGATCGTTACGACCCGCGCCTGCATGTCATTAAGGATGGCGGGGATGTTCTCGTGCATAGACTTCATCTTACGCACCAACCGGGCATGCCGCTACCCGCTGCGTCGAGGCGGGCGTACCCGCCGATTGCAGCCCTGGGTTGTGCAACCCCTGGCCGGCGGCCAACGCCACCCGACCGGTACTACTATCTTCGGCTATTCCCGATGAGGCGCAAACCGCACACGGCACAGTCAACGACTAACGGGTTGAACCATCGCCCCGCTCGTCGAATTGAATTCGTTTTGAAATGCCCCCTGCTCCGGCTCACGCGCGACGCCGCGACAGCGCCAGACCGCCCGCGACGAGTATTTCCAA
>JAZGCX010000376.1:0-2253 GCA_036477175.1 Phycisphaeraceae bacterium | reverse complement strand
GGAAACGCGATGGCGATGGTATCCGCTGGTGTGGGCCGTCCCCGCCATGTTCGGAACGTCTGCCCCGAGATTACTTGCGGGTCCGGGGCTTCGAGCACCGGACCGCTCACCCGCGGGCCGGTATCTTCGATGAGCAGGCTGAACTCCCGCGCAGTATCGGCAAAGACAAAAACCAGATTGCCGGCCGTGGCGGGAATGAGATACTTGAGAAGCAGTTCCTTATTCCCCGGTGCGATGGGACCGAACACCTCGACCCGGCCGTTGCTGAAGAACACCGCCTCGGGCGAAAAGTCGCTGGCGCCGACGTTGAACCCGATGACGACGTCCGACAGCGGGGTTGACCAAGTCGGGCGTTGGGCGTGGCCCGTGACGCGGGTCAGCCACCCTGGGTTCTCCAACCCGACGAGATCGATGACCTGGCGGGTGCCGTCAGCCCGCGGCGCACCGACCACGACGTGCCGCGAGGTGACCTCGATTCGGGCCGCGGTTGAGGTGTCGGACACGACGATACTAATGGCCGTGTCGGGACGCTCGGGATTGGTGTGGACCGGCGAGGAGAAGTACTGCACCCCGACGTGCGACGCGCTCAGAATGTAGACCGCGGCGGTGTCGGCAACGAAATCGAACCGAAATGATCCGTCCGCCCTGCTGAGCGTGCTGTCTACCGGCCCCTGGAAATCCCTTCCCACCCTATGTAGCACCACGTGGACGCCGGCCAGCGGGACAGTGTCGGCCGGTGTGAGCCGCAGGATGGTGCCGCCGACCGGCAGCAGGTCCTGCGCGGCAGCGGTGGCCGGTGGCACCACCAGCACCAGCATGAGGACGGCCCTACGGATTGAAACGGCCGAAATCCTGGGGGTCGAGTTTCTCGAGGCGTTGCTTGAGCAACTCGGCGTTCAAGTCGGGGTCGGATTGGAGAGCTTCGTCGGACTCGACCGGGTTACTGAGGAGCCGATCGTCGGTAAAGATCGGGGCCTCGAGCCGGAGCGCGACGGCGATGGAATCAGAAGGCCGGGCATCGACCTGGAAGACGTGATCATCGCGGTCGATGACCATTTCGGCGTAGTAGGTGTTCTCCTTGACGGACTTGATGAACACCCGGCGCAGCGTCCCGCCGAGACCCTTCACCACCTGGGTCAGCAGATCGTGGGTCATGGGCCTAGGGGCCTGCTGATCCTGGAGCTTCATGGCGATGGCGTTCGCCTCGGCCGGCCCGATCCAAATGGGCAGGAATCGGTGCCCGTCTTTCTCGCGCAGGATCACGACCGGAGAATTGCTGGTCGGATCCACACCCAGGTTATGAACGACGACTTCGATCATAGCGGCAATATAGTGTGCCCGGCCCGGGGCCGGGCACCCGGCGGGTTAGCGGAGGGCCCGCTTGAGGTCCTTGACCCGATCGGTCCGCTCCCAGGTGAACAGGTTTCGCTTCTTTCCCGCGATCTTGACGCTCTCCGGCACTCGACCGAAGTGGCCATAGGTAGCGGTCGGGGAATAGATGGGATTGCGCAGTCCCAGGACCTCGATGATCCCTCGTGGCGTCAGGTCGAACACCTGCTGCACCACCCGTTCCAGTTCGGCGTCGGGCACGGCGCCCGTGCCGAAGGCATCGACCAGAATCGACACCGGTTTCGCCACCCCGATGGCGTACGCCAACTGCACCTCGCACCGCTGGGCCAGCCCGGCCGCCACGATGTTCTTGGCCACCCAGCGGGCCGCGTACGCCGCCGACCGGTCGACCTTGCTGGGGTCCTTGCCGCTGAAGGCGCCGCCACCGTGCCGCGCCATGCCGCCGTACGTGTCGACAATGATCTTTCGGCCGGTGAGCCCGGCGTCGCCGTGCGGTCCCCCGAGCACGAACCGGCCTGTCGGGTTGACCAGCACCTTGGCGCGTCGGCTATCGATATCCATGCCGGCCATGACGGGCTTGATGACCTCCTCGATCATGGCCTCCTTGATGGCACGCTGGGAGAGTTTCTTGTTACCGACACGGTCGGCGTGCTGGGTGGAGATGACCACAGTGCGCACCGCCACAGGGGTGCCGCCGTTGTACTCAACCGAAACCTGAGACTTGCCGTCGGTACGGAGCCAAGACAGCGCCCGCTTGGTCTTGCGTACCTTGGCCAGCCGTTCAGCAAGGCGATGCGCCAGGAGAATCGGCACCGGCATCAACTCGGCCGTTTCGTCGGTGGCGTAGCCGAACATCATCCCCTGATCGCCGGCACCCTGCAGCTTAGTCGAGGACGAATCGAC
>JAZGCX010000375.1:0-4704 GCA_036477175.1 Phycisphaeraceae bacterium | reverse complement strand
GGTGATCAGCCGGGCCGGCCGCAGCGGTCTCATCAGCACGGGGATCGAACCGATCTCGCAGAAGCCGATTTTCAGGTGCGAAGTCGTCACATCGTCGCGGCGCATCACGCAGCATACGAGGTCGAGCCCGGCGGCACGCGCCCCTTTCATCATGGTCAGCACCAACGGCGGGTAAATCATGAGGCGGCGGTACTCGGCCCGGATAAACAGGTGCGCCCAGTACCCGACGTTGTACTGCCGGTCACCGCATCGCAGCTTGCGCAGATACACGGTGGTCATCCCTGCGGGCTTGCCGTCCGCGAACGCCAACCACGCCCGCAGTCGTGACGGGTCCAGCCCGCACACATACGCCGCTACGGACTCGGCCGGGTGTTGCCGCTCGTCGCGCAGCCGCAGCAGTTCCACCACCGCCGAAACATCCGACGGGTCGGCCTCACGGATCGTCACCTTGGCACTGGGCATCGATAGGCACTCGTGTGAACGATGGAGCTCTGTCGCCGCAGCCGCGCCGATCAGCTAAGGTCGGTCGCGTCCCCGAGCTTGGCTTCGACCCACTGGGTAATTGTCTTGACGCTGTTCAGTTCGGCGAACTCTTCCGGTGTGAATGAGACCCTGAACCGCTGCTCCAGCGCCAGCACCAGGTTCATGTGCCCCATCGAGTCCCACTGCTCGAGGGTATCGGGAGAAGATTCGTCGGTAATGGTCGTGACGTCCACGCCAAAGACATCAGCGAGCGTCTGCTGAACGCGATCGACAGTCGATCCTGCCATCAAGCTAATCCCTCGACGAACACCTTCCGATGGATCCACTGCGGCGGATCGATCTGTTCCTTCGTGATGTCGAACTCCCAGCACGATGCGCCGTCGCGCTCGGTCGAGCATTGAAACCCGTGCCGTTGATAGAAATCTCTGGCCGGCGCATTCTTCTTCGTCGGCACGAACCACCCCACCAGTCGCCTGGCGCCGGCTTCACGCGCCTGCTCGGCAATGGTGGCCAGCATCGCCGTCTCCACGGTGCGACCGATCACACGGCAACTGAGCAGGAAGGTGTCCAGTTCCCACACCTGATCCTGCTGCCGCGTGATCGCGACACCCACGATCCCGTTGTCACCAAAGCGGTCGGTCACGCGCACCCAGTACACCCGGCAGGCCGGATCGGCGGCAAATTCACTGATTTGCTGTTCGCTGTAGCGGCGCGTCGTCAGGTTGAACTGGTTGGTCTTCTGCGTGAGTTGTGCGACGCGCTGCAACGTTTGTGGCGTGACCAGGCCGATTTCAGCCTCCATCTCCAGCGAGTGGTAGAAGGCCTCCAGTGAACCGGTGCGGTGTTGCAGTTCGGTGCGCTGACGCTGCTGGGCATACATCTGCCCGCGCGTGTGGTCCTCGGCCGATAACGACAGCCGCTGGAACACCGGGCTTTGCCGCAATGCCGCTGCGTAGCCCATCGGGTCGCTGGGCAGATCAATGACCGTCGCCTCGGGCAACTGGCTGCGGACCAGTTGGCGTTCGACGGGACTGTCGTCGAGCATCGCCACCGCGTCGATGCCGATGTTCAGCTCCTCGGCAATTTCGCACAGGTTCAGCGCCTTGTCCTGCCAGTTGATCTTCAGCGATGCAAAGTGCTCGGGGCGCAGCAGCATGTCAGGGTGTTTTTCGAGCGCCTCCATGGCGTCGTCGGGGTTGTTCTTGCTACAGATCGCCAGGATGATGCCGCGCTGATACAGATCAAGGATCGCCCGTTGCAGTTCACGGTAGGCGGCGCCGGGGTATTCGACGCCGAGCTGAATCCCGTCGAGGCCGTCTTCACCAATCACCCCGCCCCACAGCGTGTTGTCCAGGTCGCACACCAGCGCCTTGCACACTTTGCCCGTCAGCGGATGGATGAACCGCAGCCACTCATCGGCCAGATGGATCAGGCAGTCGGCGGCGATGGGCATCCGCAACGTCAGCCACTTCTGCTCGTCGTACCATAACGTGCGACCGTGCTGCGCGACCAGCCCGTCGTAATCGAGCACGTAAACCCCGGTGTGCTGTTGAGCGATGCGGACTAGTTGCCGATTTACCCGGCGAATCGCCTCGGTTTGTCCCGTTTCGAGTTGGGCATCGAGCACGCCCTGGATGGGGCGAGGCGGAACATCGAGCGTGTGCAACACGACGTGCGCCTGGCTGCGCGAACGGAACGTGCTGATCCAGTCGGCGAAGTTACCGGTGACGCGTTCAGTGCACGCTTCAACGTCTTTCGGCGAAAGGCCGGCAAAGTCCCGCCACAGCTCGGGGGCGATGTCGCGCGTTTGCACCGCCAGGATCACGATATGCGGATCGAAGTGGTATAGCTGGCTGTCGGGGTCGAGAATCTCTTGAGCGTAGGCGTTAAAGTCGCCGATTTGCACATGTAAATCAATGCCGCCGACGGCCGCACCCGCACGCAGCAGGGGCACCACAGCTTCCACGGTGAACGACCGAAGGATCGCCAGTCGGCTGCAAATCCACGGGAGCTTGCCGCGCAACTTCTCAAACCGCGAAGCGACGAATCCGGCAAGGGCCGGGCTCTGGTCGTCACGCCAGACCTGCGATAGCAAGACAGCGGCCTCGGCGGCCTCGCCGGCGGCGATCAGCCGGTCGATTCGACCGCGTAGCGATCCGGTTTCGTCGGTCTGCCGGCTAGTCAACTTGCCGCTACCTCCACGTCCGGCCCGTCTTTCGTCTCGATTGATACGTCCAGGCGCATTGCCAAGATCGGACGAATCGCTGCATTTCATCAGCCCGACGCACCACGGTCAAGCGTCTCGTGCTTGGCCCAGGGCCTGCTCCATCACATCGGCGAACCGTCCGCACAGGTATGCTTCGCTGAGCCTGCCTCGAATGATCTGTCGGGCACGCCGGCCCATCTCGGCCAGCTCCTGCCGATCGGTGCCGAGGATCTGACGGATGGTCTGCACGGTCGCATCGGTATCGCCAAACGGCACGTGCCACCCGATGTGGTCAACCTGAAGCAGGTCTGCCACGTGCGACGGTGCCGGGCCGAGAAAGAGGATGGGCCGCTGCACGGTCATCGCCCCGTATACCTTGCACGGGTGGACGATCCCGACGACCTGGTCGACCATGGTGACGGCGTGGACATCTGCCGCTGAGAGGGAGTATTTGAGTGTATCCATGGGTTGATAGGGCAGCGCCTTGATGTTGCTGGGGTGGTGTTGCTCGATCGCCTTGTGGACTTCGGCCATGCCGAACCCACCGCCAATGAACATGAAAAGCAGGTCCCTTTCGTCCTGCAGACGGAGCGCCGCCTGGAGCAGGGGCGTCACCGGCGTGGTCAGTCCCATGTTGCCGCTGTACATGATGACGAACTTGTCTTCGAGACCGTGCTGCTTGCGGAACGGGTTGTCCTGGTGTTCGACGACCTCGAGGTGATCCTCGTGCGGCCAGGGCGGCATCACGTGCAGCTTGTGACGGATGTCGGCCTTGGTGCACAGCCGTTCGGCCATGAAGCGGTCTAACGTGACGATCTGGTCAGCCCGGTTGAGCAGCGCGCGATTGAGCCAGGCCAGCAACCGTACCGGTAAAGAGTTTTCGGTAGCCCAGCCGAGTGTAACGAGCTGGTCGGGGTTGATATCCATGGCCCAAAAGACAATCGGCTTGCGGCGCACCGTCGCAATGATGATCGCCGCCATCGAGCACATCGGCGGTGAGGTGCTGACCAGCACGCCACCGAGGTTGCGCACAAACAAGCCTCGCACCGCGCATTGGGCGACGAAGAGCAGCGCTGCCAGCAGGCGGAGAGCGAACGACGCTTTGCCGAACGATGAGAGTGTTAAGCGACGGACGTTGACACCGTCGCGCACCTCGTGCTTTGGATACTTGCGGGAAGGGTCGTCGTACCCTCGGGCCGAAGCGTACGCGATCACACGGTAGCCGCGCTTGGCCATCGCCGCGGCGGCGCTGTGCATGTGCTGGCCGACGCTGGCCGGGTCCGGCACGTACGCCTGGCTGATGACGAGCAATGTTTTCGGTTGCTTAGCTGTGTCAGACACCGGTTGAGGCAACTCCTTTGGGCTTCTGTGACCAGTTCCCCCGGGGAGTTGGCGCGACGTCATATAGCCGCGCGGGCCGGGCTGTGTCGATCGGACTCAAATCGGCGCTTGCGCGGCAGCATCTGCGAGCGGGTCCGAGCAGCGGTCATTCCCGGCTCAGCACTGTATCGACGAAGACACCTGGCCCGTCATGAGGGCATGCCTCAGGCTCCGGACCTGACGGCTCGTCCCTGGATCATGCGGCGCCGAATAGGCGTATGCATACCGGTCGGGGTCCGGGGCCAATCTGTCGATCCGCATGCACGTCGCAATGTTTCGGTCAACTGCCGGTCATATCGTAAAACGAACGATGCTGCTGTGCCACATCGTGGTCCGGTCTTCCTCAAGTATCTTGTAACCTGCGCTTAACACCATCTTCCGCATCTTATCTGGCGTATTATCAGAGAAGCCGTCCTTACCCTGAGCGAAAACCTTTGTTTTATCAGCGTAATGAATCACAATATTGGCGCCGGGTTTGACAATTGATCTTATATTCTTCAGATAAGCTTCAATTAGGTGTATGTCTAAATGAACAAATGCGTCAAAAGACAACAGATAATCTATCGTACCTTCCTCAATACCCGGAAAATCCGTTCCGTTATTCTTGATGAATACCATGTTTGATTTATTAAAAT
>JAZGCX010000374.1:0-4534 GCA_036477175.1 Phycisphaeraceae bacterium | reverse complement strand
CAGGAACACGGTCACCGCATCACAGCTCTGAGGCTGAGGCCGCGGGGCCTGCGGTCGGCTCAGCGGCCGCGGCCGGGGCCGGGGCGGTGATCGCCGCGTACAGTTGTGCCTGCGCCATCCCCTCGGGCGTGATCGACCCCAGCACGGCATTCACGACGGCCTGGTACTCCAGGCCGGTAATGCCCACGAGCTGGACGGTGGTCAGGACTTTGTCCAGACGGTTCAGGTATTCGAGCGCCTGGTTTTGTTCGGCGGTGGCCTGGGCGTAGGCCCGGAAGCCAGCCGCGGTCAGCTCACCGTCGGCCTGCTGGCGGTAACCGTTCCATGCGTCGGTCAGCGTCTGCCTGATCTGACCACTGTGATCCTCGATGACGTTCATCCCCGTTTCGAGGTCCGTGGTCTCGACGAGGAACAGGGCATTGAATTCATCAAGCACTTCGAGCGCCGAAGCGCGGCGGACACGGTTGAGCGCGATCGGGCGTGCTTCGGGGCCGACCTGCATCGTCTGAGTCAGGTCGCTGTAGAAGCGTCGCATCGCCAGCGAATCCTGATACTCATCGTTGCTGAGCGGCCGGATGCCGACCGCCAGACGCTGCATGTCCTCGCGACCGATCGGGCCCAGCAGCGGTTCTCGCACAATCCTATCAAGGAACGGCAGCGGTCCGGTTGGGATCGCGTCGGCCGGGTCTTCGAACAGCGGCGGCGGCGGTGGCGGAGGCGGTGGCGGAGGCGGTGGCGGAGGTGGCGGCGGCGGTCCGTCACACACTCCGATGGTGTCGCCGTGGTTATCCACGTGGTGCTGCACGGCGTGTTCGTCCACGGTAATCGTGACGATTGGATTCGTCTCAGACCCTGTATGGTGACAGATCGTGACTGGTGTGTGTCCCCCACCCCCGGAGTAGTTGCCCTGCACAGTAGTCTCGATCAGGGACTGGTCCAAGACGGCAACGGGTGAGAATAAATCGCCGGCCCCCAGGACCGTTTGGTCGGCCTGCACGCCTGGCTGTGCATTGGCGTGAGCGTGAAAGTTCGTGTTGTCAACCTGGATGATGATGTGGCTGCCGTGCTGCGTGAACAAAAGCTTATCCCCGGCGACCATGGTGAGAACAGAGCCGTGGTTGGCCACTTGCCCGCTCAGCACGGTGAGCGGGTCGATGCCGTTGGCGTGTCGGTTTGCCTTAAGGTGTGCCGCCCGAGGCGCGGCGAATTGGTTGAGGCCGCGCGCGGCTCCGTTGGGCTGAACGAACTGGACCGCCTGCCCGGGGCTGATGCCAAACCGGGCGCTGTTCATGATGGCGTTGAGGTTGGCCCTGCCGTTTGGGGTGATGCTAACGGTGCCGTGGTCGACCTTGGCGTTCTTGGGTCTGGCCCACGCCGCGGGCAGGTATGCGGCCAAGACCGTGGTCCCGAAGGCCACGATCAACAGGGCCATCCGGCCGGCGTTGACGTTGCTTTGCTGGTTGATTGCAAACATCGCGTCTCTCCTAAAGCCTAATCTCAATAGAGCACAGTTAGCAGGAAGTGCACCTGGGAAGACCCCGAGCTGACCCTTCCGGGAATATCATTGAGGGCAACGCCCCAGTCGAAGCTGAATGTGACATTGCGTCTGAACTGCACCTCGAAGCCGACGCCGGCACCCACCAGTGTACTGGAATCCCCGGCGATGCCGCCGGCGGCGTTGCTGACGACATGCCCAGCATCGATAAAGCCACGCAGGATGAAGTCCCAGTCGGTTGGGCCGTACACCTGCTGCGGCGCGAGGCGGAAGTCCTCGCCGAACAACTGCCGCGGTTCAGGTTCCAGCCCCAAGGCCTTGGGCAGATGGAAGCGGTACTCGGCCGTGCCAAGGATCACCGTATCGCCTGCGACCACGGATTCATCGTAGCCACGCACCGTGTGGAGCCCGCCGGCGACCATTTCGTACTGCGGGATCACCGAGCTGTTGAACGTATGCTGGCCCCGTGTGCTGAAGAACAGCTCGTGTGCCAGGGTGGAGCTGCGCGGTGTGGAGGGGTCCTCCCAGGCCCTGCGGTTCAGCAGCGGCTCGAGGAAGAACGACTGGGAAACGCCCCAGCGGAGGATCACCCAATCGTCATCGACGCCGACGCGGCCGAGCCGAGCCAGGTCGCTGGTGCTGGCATTGTTGATCCCCTGGCTCTGCAACTCCAAGGTGGCCGAAGCGTGGAAGGCGTGGAAGTCGGTGACATGTTCGGCGCGAAGCGTGGCGTAGGGGATGAACAAGCCTTCGCTACCGGGGAGGCTGCCGGGCAGCGTGTCGAACACTTCAATGTGCTCGTAGCGTCCACCGGCCACCGCGTCGATAAACAGCGGTCCGCTCTGGAAGAGGTTGACGATGAGTTCGCCGCCCACGTGAAAGGATTCACCGCTGAAGGTGGCTGAGAAGATGCCGACGTCCGAGGCGGTGTACTTGCTCCAGCTACTGAAGACGCCCCATCGCACCCGGTCGTTGTCACCCAGGCGCGACTCGTAACTGCCGGTCACGGCGTGGACGTCATCGAAACTGGCGGTCACGTAATCAAAGCTGAGGATGTCGTCGTTGTTGGTCAACTGGTAGTGACGGAAGCCAAACTGCTGGCGCAGGTCCTGGGTGTTGCGCGTGCCGGTGTTGGACAGTTGGGCGTAAACCAGCCAGGGTTTGGTTTCGGTGATGAGGTAGTCCATGCTGACGCCGCCGATGTCCGACGCGGGGGACAGGGCGACGTCGACGCGTCGGCCGGGGTGTCGACTGAGCATCAGGACGTATTCGTCGAGTACGTCCTTGCGGATCAGGTCGGTGACCACGGCGTCACCGTCAGGCGAGGGGCGGATGGGGGATCGCTCACGGATGCGGGCATGCAGCGGGTGATCGACACGCTGCTGCGGGTCGATGCGATCGCCGTGCGCCAGCGTCCGCACCTGGGTCACGGTGCCTGTGATAATGATGATCCGCAGTTGGGTCTGATCCTGCGGTCGCAGGTCCTTTCCGTCCTCGTCGATCTGGAGCGGGTCGGGCGCGACGTAGATGCCCAGGTAGTGACGGGCGACCAGCTCGTCACGCACGGCAACGAGAATGTGCTGCACGGCGCTGGCGTAGTACGGCTGCGGCTCCTCGCCGTCCAGCTCGATCAGCCGCTTGGTGACCGCGGGCACGTCCGGGCGCGGCGCGATGTAGCCCTGGTCGGTGCTGCCAAGCCTCACCTGGACCTGCAACAGCTCTTCCAGCGGCACGTGAGCGGGGTTCGGTCGCGTGTATTGGAACTCGAACCGGCTGATCAGGTAAACCGGGCCGTCGGCCTCGGTGGGCGCTGGTGTGACGGCCTCGGCGGGCGCGGCCTCAGGGGGCTGGCCTGCATCGGCCTGCACAAACGGGGTCGTCACCAGCAACGCCAGGACCACCATCACCTTCGCCAAAGCTTTTGAGCACGCCGCTGTCATCGTTGGTTCCTCCTGACCGTCTCTCGGCGTGATACCCACAAGGCAATCGCGGTGCCACGGTTGCCGCACTATGCCAGAAGTACAGCCGTTACGCACACTTACATAGATTGCCGGCGAGGGCGGCCTCGGCGGGGTTGTGTCGTGATGCTGCCCCCAGTCAACACTGCGGGGGCTCTGCGTCGATCCTGGACAGCCTCCGGACAACCCGTCCCAGGGGCGCAAAGCCGCGAATGAACTGCCCTAAGAAGTCCGTTGGACAAGTTATTGGACCTCTTGCTTCACGTCGGACCTGCGTCATCCGCTACCCTCTTCAATCACGCGCCGCACAGCGACGCCCCACCCGCGACCGGACCCTTCGATCAACACCAGGCCGACCGATAACCTGGTTTTCCCCCGCTTGACTTCATCTGCTCCCTGAGCGTGTCGATGGATGAGTACGGCAAATGGCATCCCATGCTCGTCATCGACGCTCATCGAAATGGAATGATTATGTCACACTATAACAAAATCCTTGTCGGATTGGCCGTGGTCCTGGGAGTCACGCTGGCGTGCAGCGCTGCGCCATTCGCTACGCCATTAGTGGAAACCCGCCAAGCGCCGGCCCAGGTTGTGACGTCCGATAACCTCGATCCGGCCCGGCTCGCGTCCGCACCCCGCTTCCGCCTGGGAGCCGGTGACGCACTTGGCCAGGCTTTGTTCGAGCGATACACGACCGCGGCCCGTTCGCGGCAGACGCCGGCGACGCCCCAGGCCCGTGGCGACGCAGAGGTCGCACCCGTGGCCGCACGCCCGGCAGCAAAACGATTCAGCCAGCAGCACCAACGCAAGTTCAGCCAGCCGCAGCACCAAGCCAAGCGATGGACAATCGCGGTGCGCATTGGCCAATGGCTGATCCGACTCGACGGGGCCGATGGCACCGAAAGCCTGACCGTGCAGCGGGTCACCCTGGAACTGCGTCCGGCCGAGGCCGACTCGCTGTTGGTGATTTAGGCGATGTAACCGGCGACACCTTGGCGCCAACGGTCCACCCTTACACCCCTACACAACCGGTAGAGACGCAGTCGCGTCGTCGCTGGGCGCGGGTTTGGCGGTTTCGATG
>JAZGCX010000373.1:0-5999 GCA_036477175.1 Phycisphaeraceae bacterium | reverse complement strand
GGGGTATCGTCCTGGACCTGAACGCCGCCTAGCTGTACTTCGCCGACGACGGCGGGAACGAGATCCGGCGCGCCAACCTGGACGGCAGCAACGTGGAGGAGCTGTTTACGGGGCAGGCTTCCCCTTTCGGGATCGCCCTGCCCGAACCGGCTACGCTCAGCCTACTCGCCCTCGGCGGCGTAGCGATGTTGATACGCCACCGACGCGCGGGCTGATGGAGGTGAACCGATCGATTCGCCGCATTAGATCATCAGCCGGCGAAAAAGAAGGGGCTCACCGGTGTGAGGGCGAATGCAAAATAATTTCAGGAACGCTTCGGCGCTTCTGCGACAGCGGCGCATAGAAAAGGCCGGCCGTGTTCTCTGCAGGGGGCTTATTCCGGACCGAAATGCCCTACACGGTCGGCCTGTTCCGTCACGCTGGGAAACACCCTCGTATGCAGGCCTTGTCAATCGGCCCCGTGTTTCCCTTTCTCTTATCGGATAATACAATCCGATGACTTAATTGTCAAGCGATTTTTTCAGGCCGGCGGAACAAAACAAGTTTTCAAGAGGCACATCGCGCACGAACGTTTGCGGATGCGCATGGGATAGCTTCCGGCGGCCGCGGCTTGTCACGGAATCTGTCACTGCCGTTTCAGTTTCTGGGCGCGAGGAAGCTGAGGTGGTGCATGGCGTGAATGGTATGAAACTGGTGCCACTGCCGGGGGGACATTCGGCCGAAAAGCGGGTGCAACTGATACTCGCCGTGGTGGTTCCTGAACCGCTGGATCGCCTGTTCGAGGTCGTTGATTGCCTGCTGCTCGTCGCCGCCGGCCTCGGGCACGAAGTTGGCCGGGGCCTGGAGGCCCGCCCTGATCCGCCGCGTCCGAAACAGCTTCTTTTTGATCAGCGTCCGGCCCAACAGCCGCAAGAGCCACGGGACTTGAAACGTAAAGCCGTCGATCGACTGATTGATCGGTATCGACATGTGCGCGCACGCCTGCGCCAGGTCCCACTGGCCGACTTTTTGGCAGCCTTGCGCATGAAGACGCTGCACGTCCTGGAGCACCGCGTCGAGGTTGGGTAGATCCAGTTCTCGTCTTTGCATGGATCGGCTCTTGTTGATGGTGCGATTAGTCGCATGGGTCGCGCGGCCGTCAGCCGCCTTTCGACGCAATGACCCTGTACTCGGTGAACCTGACCGGCTCAACCGCCCTGGGGTACAGCACGTCAACAAATGCCTTGACCGCGTCGGAGTTCTCGTGCGCCTGGCGGGCGGCCTCGTCCTCAAACACGGCGCCGTGCATGAAACGCGTCGGGTCGCTCGAGTCCTGACATGCCACATACGCCAATGTCCCCGGCTCGTTGGCCTGCACGTGCTTCACGAACCGATCGATCGCCTGCTTGCACGGGTCAAACGCATCGGCCCGGAGCTGGTAGTGGCCGGTCACGCAGATCAACATCATTCAGCCTCCTTGGGCGGCGGTGGTGGTTGGGGCGTCAATGCAACGCTCGGCCCAGCTTTGCAGGACCGGTCCTACTGTTCCTGATCGGTTGCTGCTTTGACCGCTTCCTCTGCAGCACGTTTGGCGGATTCAAAACTCTTTTCCCGGCCGCGGCGTCCGGCGCCTTCCCACTGCCATTCGTTCGGCGAATCATCGGCTTTCCAGACTCTTGCCACCCGTTCTCGAATGGTCATCCTGCCGTCGTGCAGCGGTCCGTACCAGTACTCGCGATCGACCTGAATCCAGCAATACATTGGGGTGTCCCCTGACAGATCACGGCGTTATTCAATGATCGTTGCGTTGGTGGGCAGGGAGCGCGGCCTGTTGGCCACGGCTAAACGCAGTTGCCGTCTATGTTCATTTGTGTTCATCGACGGTGAAACCATTGTGTGTTTTCGCCAACGCCGCGGCGGGTTATTCGATGCCCTGTTCGGCGAGCCAGCGTTCGGCGTCGATGGCGGCGCGGCAGCCCATGCCGGCAGCGGTGACGGCCTGGCGGTACACCGCGTCGGCGCAATCGCCGGCAACGAACACGCCCTCAACGCTGGTGTGGCTGCGGTGCGGCACGGGCATGCGAATGTAGCCTTTGTCATCCTGGTCGAGCTGACCGGGTTTGAGGAACGACGTGGCGGGGGTGTGGCCGATGGCGACGAACAGGCCCTTGCATTCGAGCGTTTGTTCTTCGTCAGTCTTGACGTTCTTGAGGCGAACCGCTTCGACCTTGTCCTTTCCGAGCACGTCCACGACGACCGTGTCCCAGATGACCTGGCACTTGGGGTTGTCGAGGATGCGTTGTTGCATTGTCTTGGAGGCACGGAGCTTGTCGCGGCGGTGGACGATATAGACTTTCGAGCCGAACTTGGCCAGGTAGCTGGCTTCTTCCATCGCGGTGTCGCCACCACCCACGACCACGAGCACCTGATCGCGGAAGATGGGTAGCGCCCCGTCGCAGACGGCGCAGGCGCTAACCCCGCCGCCGGACTGCGCCAGGCGTTGTTCGTTTTTCAGGCCTAACCAGTTGGCGGTGGCGCCGGTGGCGATGATGACAGCGTGAGCTTCGACCGATTTTTCGTCGCCGTTTGGATCGACGGTGTTGACGGTAAACGGCCGATGGTCGAAGTTGCACTCGACCACATCGCGGGCCTGGACGCGTGTATCGAAGCGTAGGGCCTGCTTCTTGAAGTCCTCCATCATCTTCGGGCCGGTGATGCCTTCAGGGTAGCCGGGGTAGTTTTCGACGTCGGTGGTGAGCATGAGTTGGCCGCCGGGCAGCAACAGGGTGGGGTTCTGCTTGGGGATGCCTTCGAAGACGAGGGGGTTCACGTTCGCGCGGGAGGCGTAGAGTGCAGCGGTCCAGCCGGCCGGGCCTGAACCGATGATGACAACCTTCTCGACGCAGTGGCTTTGCCCGGTCATAGCGGCGGATTGTAGCAATTACGAATTATTTGGGCCGGGGCGGAATCGGTGGTTGCGTTGCTGCGGTTACTGCCGGTCGTAAAGGCTGTTGTCGCTGCTGAGAAAGCCGTTGTCAGGCCAGCCCTGGATGGCCAGCGTGGCGGGGTTGGCCGCAGGGCTTTGGTGTCGCTGGTCGGTGCTCGAGCCGTGACCGTCGACCCAGGTGACGTTGGTGGCGTCGAGGTGTCGGTAGGCCTGTCCGCCGGCGTGGCGTGTGATGGTGTCGGTGCCGAGGTCTTCGGGTGCGCGCATGTATTTGTTGGCGCCGCTGACGTAGCCGCCGTCGCCGACCAGCGCAGTGCGTGCGGGGTCGTTGATGTCACTGACGCGGGCCGGTTCAGTGGTCATGCCGCCCCAGGGCGTTTCGCCGAGTCCGCGACCGATGAACGTGGTGTTGTAGTTGTAGCCGCTGTACCGCTCGTTCATGATCGTGTTGCTGACGCCTTCGTAGCTGGGGCACTGTTGAATCTCGTAGCTGCCGGCGCCTTGCCAGATCAGCCCGGGCTTGATCGTGCCGTGGTCGTTGATCGTGTCCCAACCGACGATGTGGTTGGTGAACGTGCCGACGGGAATGCCCGCTGCGTTGAGGTAGTAATAGGCACTGGGGTAGCGGTCATGGTGTTCGTTGGCGTAGACGGTGATGGCGAGGCTGATTTGGCGCTGGTTGGACAGGCACACCGCGCGGCGCGCCGAGCCGCGCGCCAGGCCAAGCGCCGGCAGGATCAGGCCGATCAACAGCGCCATGATGCTGATGACCACGAGCAGTTCAATAATTGTGAAGGCTGGGTGACTTCGCATGAGTGTGTTCCGCATCGATCACTCTGGTTTATCTGATGCGACGGCGCAGCAGGGTCAGGCTGCCTACGGCCAGCACCGCCAGCGTCCCCGGCTCCGGTACCACCGCCGGCGCGGCAGTCATGCCGAAGTTGGCCTGCAGGATCCCAAAGTCGGCAAACGTGATAATGCCGTCCCCGTTGAAGTCGCCGTCGATAAAAGTGCCGGGCTGGCCGAAGTTGACCTGCAGGATGCCGAAGTCGGCGAACGTGACCGAGCCGTCCCGGTTCGCATCGCCGGGCAGTGGGTTGGCGATGACGACGGCGTCCAACTCAAACGTATTGATGGCACCGGCGTCGAGGCTGAAGCGGATGAAGCCGACCTGGGTCAGCCCGGTGCTGGAGATATCCAGCCAGGTGCCGCCGCCGGAGCCGTCGAGCACCGAGAGGATGCCGGCGTAGCTCTTTGCGTCGAAGTCGGCCAGCGAGCCGGCGAACGGCTTGCCGAAGTCAGCATGTTGCGGGGAGGCGGGCGGGGCGGCATCGTACGGGCCGGCGTTGGTGTAGAAGTTGGCCGGGATGTTGAACAGGACCGGGCCGAGGCTGACCCATGTGTTGCCGTCTTCACTGACCTCGACGGTGGCGGTGTCCTGGCCGAAGGTGACGGCGGGATTGGTGGTGGTGCCGCTGGGAAAGCTGGCGTCGAAGAAGCCGACGTTCTCGATCACGCCGATCTCGGGGCCGACAAGCGGGACGGCGGCGAGCTCCAATTGCAGCGTGATGTGGCCGCCGGCGCCGATCTGAACAATCTCATCGCTCTCGAAAGCGGGGCTCATCGGGCTGAGCACGTTGGGGAAGCCCAACACTTCGCCGGTGATCCCGTCGGGCGAACCGACCGCGGCGGTGGTGGTGTTGAACCCGCTGCCTGCCGCGGCGCCGGGGACGTATTCGATGACCGCCGAGGCGAAAAACGCCGCCTCCACGGTGCACGACAGTGCCAGCGAAACAATCAGTGAACCGGCCGGGACCCATCGGGCCAAACGATGCGACAAACGATGCAACATGACGTTCTCCTTTGCCCCGAGGCGCGCGGGGCGCTTCCCCTTGTGTGCGCAAAAGGCGACCGCCCGCCTGCGCGGCCGGAGCCGCTTCGTCGCGGCGAAGGCCCACCGCGTGGGGCGAAGACGGTTCGGCTTCGCTGCTCAAGGGGGAGAACAGGTCCAGCCCGTCGTCGTCCCGTGCGCGGGGACACTGGGCACTCAACAGGCAGGTCTTCCGGCTTAGGGTTTGCGTCTGACTGCCTTCCCGTCCGGCCCGTTGCAGGCCTGACAGTGGCTCGTTGAGTCAGACGCCGGCCCGACATGCGTCGGGGCCACCCATCACGGCGGCGCGTCCGCGGGAGATTGTCCGAAAGTGTTGATCGGTCAAAAGAGCCGCAAGCACTTCCGGGGTCACTCCACTTCCCTTTTCATCCGCGTCGGTCGGCCGTTGGACCGGATCGGCGCGGACACCTGTCGGTGTTGGACCGGAGCGTACCGCAGTGTCGGCGGGGATGCAAGTGGATTGTGCGTGCGCGGCCGGGTTATGTTTACTTGAACGCCCCACGGCCGGACGTATAATCGCTGTGTTAGGCCGATGCGGGTGTAGCTCAGTGGTAGAGCGTCACGTTGCCAACGTGAATGTCGTGGGTTCGAATCCCATCACCCGCTTATGATCAAGCGCGCTGGCCGACGGAGGCGGGCGTTTGGGGGGGGACGCTGGGCGAGGTCGCTTCGTTTCGTCTTCTATGTGAACAACAGAAGACATCCAAACTTGTGCAAGGGTTTTTCGCTGTAATAGCCGGCGGCTTATCCGCCGCGGCGGACCGGGGCCTCGGACGCATTGCGTCCGGGCTATTTTATTCTCGACATGGCGATGCCCGCCGGGACCCGGGACGCGTCGCGTCCCGGCTATTTAGCCCGTAGGTCAGGCACAGCCTGACTGACAAAACTGTTCTTGACCCCTCGCTTGCGCTCGGGGCGGGTTGTGGTTTGGGGGGTGCGTCGGATTATGGACGTGCTTCGAGTTCGGCGGCGGTGGGTGCGGGTCGGTCTTTGCCCGGTGGCTTGGCGCGTTTGATCGCGGGCTTTGGCGGTGGTGCCTTGACTTTGGGGGCGGCGGCTTGTTCGGGTTGGGGGCCGGCGGCGGGTCGGGTTTCGAGGTTGTGATCGTACAGGGCCAACAGCGCCAACAGCCAGCAGAGTGTGGATTCAGCGCCCTGGTTTTCATTGACGCCCTGGGGGTGC
>JAZGCX010000372.1:0-2517 GCA_036477175.1 Phycisphaeraceae bacterium | reverse complement strand
CGAGTTCAGCCTTGGTCTGGGGTGTCGCCTCGGCCTCGATCTCCTGCGGGTTGAATCCCAGCTCACGGCCGATCGACTCGGCGACGGCGCGGCGATCGCCGGACAACATCCGCACGGACAACCCCATCGCTCGCAGCCGATCCACGGCTTGCCGGGCGTCGGGGCGGATTTCGTCCGTGACCAGCAACGTGCCGATGCGCTTCTCATCGACAATGACTTGGCATGTGGTCAGGTCGTCGCGGAGGATTTCGACACGGCGTCCGTCGACGATACCGCGTACGCCACGGCCGGGAAGCGCCTCGAAGTCGGTGACGGCGGAAAGGGCGAGACCTCGGTCCTGAGCGGTGCGCACAATTGCGCGGGCGATGGGGTGTTCGCTGGGCGCTTCAACCGCAGCGGCGAGTCGCAGCAACTCGTCCTCGGTGAAGGATCGATCTTCGACTTCAATGTGCCGGGTGGTCGGTCGACCGGTCGCAAGGGTGCCGGTCTTATCGAAAATGACCAGATTCTATCGCGCGTCCCGCTCGATCGTTTCCGCTGATTTGATAAGAATGCCATGACGAGAAGCGGCGCCGGTGCCGACCATGACCGCCATCGGCGTGGCCAAACCCAGCGCACAGGGGCAGGAGATGATCAGCACGGTGACGGCTGCGATGATCCCTTTTGCAAAAGAAGAGGTGTCGCTGGAGATAAGAGCGAGCAGCCCCCAGCCGGCGACCGTCGCGACGGCGATCAAAAGGACCGCCGGGACAAAGACTGCGCAGACACGATCAGCCAGTCGCTGGATCCCGGCCTTGCTCGACTGGGCTCGCTGCACGAGCTCGGCAATTCGCGCGATCGTCGTATGATGCCCGTCCACCGTCGCCTCGACGATCAACCGCCCCGTGGTGTTGACCGAGCCGGCGACGACCGGGTCACCCGGCGATCTCGTGACAGGCATCGACTCTCCCGTGACGACGGATTCGTCGACATCGGACGAACCGTCAACGACAAGGCCATCGACCGGGACGCGCGCTCCGGGGCGAATGAGCATGCGGTCGCCCGGCTGCACATCGGCACTGGCGATTTCGCGCGTTTGCCCGTGCTCGTCGATAAGCTCGGCCTGCTCGGGCTGAAGCTCTAACAGTTCTCGTACGGCTGATCCAGCCTTGGCGGAGGCGTGCGCTTCCAGCCAATGTCCCAAACTGATCAGACCCAGTAACGCCGCCGCTTCGGTGAAGTACAACGGCTGCTCGATTGACGAGCCTACAAGCTGCATGATGAACACCACTACTGAAAACACATAGGCGGTTGTTGCGCCGATGGCGATGAGCGTGTCCATGTTGGTAGTTCGGCGAAGCGCGGCGGCAATGGCCGAGCGGTAAAAACCAGCACCGGCAGTTGCCAGAACGACGGTTGCTCCGACCAGCAGCACCCACGGCACCCAGGCAGCGCTGACGGTCCAGTGCAGGATGGCCATCGGCACCCATAGCCCCAATCCGACGATCGCTCGGAATCGCCACAGGGATTCCTGTCGCCGTTGGCGCAGTTCGATCTCGCTGCGAAGTTCCGCGGGTGCGGCCGGGGCGGTGATCGGCACGGCCTCGTAGCCGCGGTCGCGGACGGCCTGGACGAGGCGCTGGGGCTCAAGGGACTGACCGAGCACCGTGGCCATGCCGGCGGTCACGCTCACGCTGGCCGATCGGACCTGAGGATCGGCCTCGATCGCTCGCTGGACGGTCGCGGCACAACTGGCACAATGCATCCCCGTGACCTTGAGCTGCACTTCCTGCACCGGCGGCTCCTGAGCGGGTGTTTCAATGGCAGCAGTAGGCATCGGGCAATCCTAGGCCGTCGAATCCGTACAACGAGGCGCGAGCGACCCAATGGGTTTTACATCCGTACTTGCCTGGCGGCCTCCAGCAGACGATACTTATGCAGTCAATCCCATGAGAGCTGAGCGATCCTCAACCCGACCGGCCTCCTTGGCCGCCACCGCGACCACGCTGTTGGCACTGCTGGCCATGACCTCGACAGCCTCCGCCGCCGCCACGCCGCGCGCCGCGGATATGCAGAGCCGGTCCACGGTGAGTGAGTCGCACATGGTGCGGGCGATGGCGGCCGTGGTGGCCGCAGCGGCACGAGACCTCTTGGTCGGTGACCAGCACACCACGCCGATTATCGCCGGGCCGCTCTTGTCCCTCTTTGAGTTTGACCAATCGACTTCCCCGGTCCGTCGAGCCCGCGATGTCGCCGTGTTCGTCCTGTCCGTGACGCTTG
The DNA here is from genome assembly GCA_036477175.1 of Phycisphaeraceae bacterium. Classification (GTDB taxonomy): domain Bacteria; phylum Planctomycetota; class Phycisphaerae; order Phycisphaerales; family Phycisphaeraceae; genus JAZGCX01. The sequence continues at coordinate 258 of JAZGCX010000372.1, read as the reverse complement.
GCGAGCGCCTGCTCGATCTGCCCCCACCTCGTTGCTGAATCGCCGTTTGGTGTTGCCTGCGCTGCGGGTTCCATACCCTTGTGCCTCGCGGGCAGGCTCAGTTCGAGTTCAGCAACTTCAGTTCGACAATACATTTGAGGTGAATCATGGGTGTTCCTGTTGTTGGAACCGTGATGCGCAAGGTCTTCGGGACGCGCAACGAGCGCATGGTCAAGCGGTATCTACGGGTCGTCGATCAGGTGTCGGCTCAAGAGGAGG
>JAZGCX010000371.1:0-2197 GCA_036477175.1 Phycisphaeraceae bacterium | reverse complement strand
TGGCGCTCTCAAGATGCTGATCGTTTTGCGCCATTTCTGCTTGCGGAGTTTTTCAACAGAACTAGGTCAAAAGCAGACGCTAATTCAATTTTGTCAAATGGGCTTTTTAGCGCGCGATTTTGCGTTCTGCGTCGGTTACGCCGTCGCCTGGAAAACCCCCTGATACCATCGTTGGCAGCGAGCCCCCGCAACCAACCATGAAATGGCTTGAGGGAAGGCGGGGCATGAGTTATGGTGGCACCCGGCGTACAGGACGCCACCCGTCCGCGGGCAGGACCGAGTCCACCTGAATGACGTCCCGACGTAAGGTTCGCACGAACCTCCTTTTCGCCCGATAGCAGCGGACACCGGGCATGACCACGAAGGAGGTCTATCATGGCCGACCGTCACTTTCCCGTTCGCCCCAACCTCGATCAGCTCAAGCACCAGGCCAAGGATCTGCTCCGCGCTCTCCGGCGGGGCGATCCGTCCGCGGCCGCGGAGTTGCAGAAGCATCACGCCGAACGAATCGAGCCCGACGCCGCCAAGCTCGCCGATGCGCAGCTCACGCTTGCCCGAAGCTACGGCCTCCCGAGCTGGCCACGGCTCGTGCTCGCCTGCCGGATGACCGACGCGATCTGGCGCGACGATGCCGACGCCGTCCGCGAGCTGGTGTTGCAGCATCCCCGACTGCTCCACGAAGACGCGCGTGGGGTGAAAGGCAACTGGGGTCCGCCGATGTCGTATGCCGCGAACCTCGGGCGGGACCGGATCATCGCGATGCTCCGGAATCTCGGCGCGGCCGACTTGCAGCACGCCTTCGACAGGGCGTGCCTTCAGGGCAGACTCGACACCGCGCGGCAACTGTACGCGATGGGCGCCCGTCCCGTCGTCGATTCCGTGATGGGGCCATGTGAAACACAGAGCGGCTCGGGTCTCGCGCTGTTGTTCGAACTCGGTGCCGAGCTAAGCGACCAGGACGGCAACCGGCTCGCGCCCGTGGCCATGATCCTCGAGACCTATTGCCGCAATCCGAAGGGGAAACACCAGTGCCTCGAGCTCGTCGCCGAGCATGGCATCGACCTCCCGGACACGCCGCCGATGGCGGTGCATCGCGGCCGGATCGATCTGCTCGAAGATCATCTGCATCGCGACCCCGATCTGCTCGCCCGGACCTTCTCACACCCGGAGATCTGTCCGCCCGAACTGGGGTGTCATGCCAATCAATCACTGGCGCTGCATGGGGCGCCGCTGGCGGGCACGACGCTGCTGCACCTGTGCGTCGATAACGACGAGATCGAGATCGCGCGCTGGCTCGTGGAGCGTGGGGTCAACGTGAACGTGAAGGCCGAAGTCGACGCCGATGGCTTCGGCGGGCACACACCGTTGTTCGGCTGTGTGGTATCGCAGCCTTACCGCGTCGGCCTGCGGAAGGACGACGGCTTCGCCCGCCTGCTGCTGGACCATGGGGCTGATCCAAACGCTTGTGCGTCGTTGCGGAAACGGCTGCGGTTCGTCGTGGACGAGTCGATGCACGAATACCGCGGCGTCACGCCACTGGCCTGGGGTGAGCGGTTCCACGATCAGGACTGGGTGAGCAAGCCGGTGATGCGACTGATCGCCGAACGCGGTGGGCACGTCTGACCCACACAAGCTGCTTGCGCAGACCAGTGGCTTTCGATGCGTGCTTCTGGGCAAGGCGGGGCATGGGGCAGGCTGATACGCGCGTGCAGGACGCATCCGGACCGCGGGAAGGGGGGCACCTGATTCGGCACAACCTGTCGCTTGATGGTTCTGCCGCACTCCGATCGGGAAATTTCCGGCGAGTGTCAGCGCGGCCGTCGCCCGCCTGCCACCCGACCCGCCGGGACATGCAAGACGGCTGGCAGAAGCTATAGTGACAGTCCAGGCATGACTGATCCCTCGTGTATCCTGCTCGTGGACTCACACACCCACATCGACAACGCGCGGGCTAGGCCTTCCCGTGTAGCCGCGGAGTGGAGGCAGGTATATACTTGCCAAAGGCAAGAGAGCGCCAAAATGTCCAAGGTCTCATTTACCCTCAACGGAAAAAAGACAACGGTGCCCTATGAGACCGGGATGCATTTCCTTGAGGTTCTGAGAGACGAATGCGGCATCACCTCGCCCAAAGACGGATGCGCACCGCAAGGATACTGCGGCTGCTGCGCAGTCCTGGTAGATCGGCAGCCAGTGCTCT
>JAZGCX010000370.1:0-4677 GCA_036477175.1 Phycisphaeraceae bacterium | reverse complement strand
TGCCGGCCTTGTCACCCGCATCCTCGCCGATGAACGAGGCGGCGGCGGCCGATAGGTCCGTGTCCATCGCCCAGCCCAAAGTCTTGCCCAAAATAAGGTACACCTGCCCCGCAACGTTCCCGCCCGTCTCGTCCTCGGGCGCGCCGATCACAAAGTCATCGAAGCCGTCCCCGTTAACATCGCCCACCCCGGCGACGCTTTCGCCGGCCTTGTCACCCGCATCCTCGCCGATGAACGAGGCGTCGGCGGCCGAAAGGTCCGTGCCCGTCGCCCAGCCCGAAGCCCTGCCCAGGACCAGGTACACCTGCCCCGCCTTGCTCCCGCCGTCGTCGTTTTCGGGCGCACCGATGACATAGTCATCGAAGCCGTCGCCGTTCACGTCGCCCACGCCCGCCACGCTCTTGCCGGATTTGTCTTTCGTGTTCTCGCCGAAGAGCCAGGCATCCGCCGTCGAAATACCCATGCCCGTCGCCCAGCCTGAGGCCTTGCCCAGGATCAGGTACACCGTGCCGGCCTTAGGTGGAATGTCCGCGTCGTCGGCGCCCCCGATGACAAAGTCGTCGAAGCCGTCCCCGTTGAAGTCCCCCACACCGGCGACGCTCTGCCCGACCTTGTCTTTCGTATTCTGGCCGAGGAAGGAGGCGTCGGCGGTCGAAAGGTCCGTGCCCATCGCCCAGCCCGACGACTTGCCCAAAATAAGGTACACCTGCCCCGCATCGTTCCCCCCCGTGTCGTCGTCGGGGGTGCCGATCACAAAGTCGTCGAAGCCGTCCCCGTTAACATCACCCACTCCGGCCACGCTCTTGCCGGCTTTGTCGCCCGCATCCTCACCGATGAAGGAGCCATCGGCAACCGACAGGTCCGCGCCCGTCGCCCAGCCCGAAGCCTTGCCCAGGATCAGGTACACCTGCCCCGCCTTGTCCCCGCCCGTGTCGTCCTCGGGGGCGCCGATCACAAAGTCGGCAAAGCAGTCGCCGATGACGTCTCCCACCCCGGTGACACTGTAGCCGGCCTTGTCGTCTGGATTCTCGCCGACATAGGAAGCGTCGGGCCCGGAAAGGGTGATTTGCCCGGTCATGACACCCGAGGTCACGACAGCCCGGACGGTGTGTGTCACCCCGGCGTAGGCGCCGATGGCGGTGAGCGTCACAACGTCAGTATCGTCATCGGCCAAGTCACCATCGCCCTCCGCGGGGACGCTGATCACGCCGTCGCCGTCGGTGTCTTCGCCGTCTTCGCCCCAGATGCTGTACGTGCCGCCGTTGAACGACTCGTCGCTGACCCACACGCCGTTCGTCTGGTCAAACCGCCAGTTGCTGTCGGATAGGACATAGTTGATGGCCATCACCAGGGCCGACTCGCCGATCCCGCGCGCCACCGACTGGCGTTGCACATTCTGCATCACACCGATCGAGGTGCTCTGGGCGTGTAGGAATGTCAGCGAGAGGATCGTCGCCATGGCCACCGCAATCAGCACCAGGAGCATCGCGACGCCTGAACATCTTGGGGCCTGAGGCTTGAGGCCTGGGGCTTGAGATTGATCCGTGGCCTGCATGATTCAATGCTCCCCTGACCCTGATTCCTAATTCCGCAATGCCGACGCGTTGACCGTCACGTCGGACATCGAACCGGTCTGAAGCGTCACGCGGTAGCTCACTAATGACGCCTGTTGCGGATCGGCGTTGTCCAGCGTCACCGTCCAACCGATCACGTCAGTCGCCCACAGGCTCATGGGGAACAGGCTTGAACTGGTCAACGCACTGGTGATCGCGCCAAAGTCGTCGGTAAACTGGTACTCAGCGTTGGCGGCGTCGATCGTGGCCTGGCTCCAACTGTCGGGGAAATCCGTCTCGTACGACCTCAGTTCGTTCGTGCCGCTGTCGTATTCGATCCGGCGGATCTCCAGCAGATTGGGCAAACCGCTGCCATTAAGGTCGGCCGTCCACAGCACCATGAAGTCGGCGCCCTGATCGAGCACCATCTTGGAGCTGCGGATCGCCGCCGACTGCCGCGCGTCGGTTGTCTTGTGCTTGACCACCAGTGTGCGAAGGTCTTTTTCGCTCGACGTGCCGTACGACACCGCCGTCAGCATCGCCGCGATGCCCGCGCCGACCAGCGCGGTGATCGAAAGCGCCAGCACCAGCTCCACCAGCGTCAAACCCCGACTACGGTTGTCTAACCTTGGCTGAGGCATATCAGCTAACCGGCTCCGGGATGAAACGCGTGATCGACCAGGTCATGCCACGGTCGTCGGTGACCGTCACCGTGACCTGCAACCCATCGACCGGGCTGCCCATCCCCGGCACCGTCTGCTGGGTGTACGCCGCCGTGACGCTTCGGCTAAACACACTGAACTTGTCGCCATACGCCGCGCCCGCCACGTCGGCAACGCTGCCGGACGCCTCACTGTACCCGTGGTAGTCGTCGCTGTTGTCGTAGTTCGACCGATTGGTCTCACCGGCATCAGGCCCGGGACTCGCACCGCCCTGCGGGTCGTTGTACGGCAGCCTCAGCACCTCTTCCAACATCGCCTCGACCAGGCACAGCCCACGCCAATTGTGCAGCGCTTCGTACGTCTGCATCTGACCTGCGACGACCGCCTGCATGATCGCGGCAACGGCAAACGCCAACACCCCCGAGGCGATCAGAACCTCGACCAGCGTGAACCCGCGATGTCGGCACACCGACCGCTTCATGCCTCTGCTCTCCAGAAAGGTCAACTGTACGATTTGTCGGCTTGGCACCCAACCGGCTTGACCCCCCTGCCCCGCAAACAGCGACGTTACCAGCCGGACCTCTCCGCACCACCGCCACAGGCGGCAAAGACGGAGCCCGATTCGACCGATAGCACCTGCGTGAACCGGTGCCCGCCACCAACGCACCACCCTCATCGTGCCGCCGCAAAGACGCCCGCAACCGGATGGCGGCACGACCGCCATGCGGCCGCGATCAGCTTCATCGAAATCATGATCGTGGTGGTCATCCTCGCCATCGCCGCCGCCATGATCACGCCCATGTTCGGCCAGACCGAAATCACCCGGCTCCGCGCCGCCGCTGACCTGCTCGCTGCCGACCTGGCCTTCGCTCAGATCGAATCCATCACCCACGGCGACGACCCCCGCGTCGTCGTCTTCGATTCGACCAATCATCAGTACCACATCGCCGCCGTCTCGGCCCCGGCCACCCCGATCACCAACCCCGTGGGCAATCAACCCTACCTCACCCAGTTTGGACAGGGCCGGGCATCTGAAACGACCGGCGTCACCATCCAGTCCTACGCCCTCGACGGCGACAACCAACTCCAGTTCGGCATCTACGGTCAACTCGACCAGACCACCGACGCCACCATCACCCTCGAAAACGCCGGCCACACCATCACGCTGACCGTCAACGCCGTCACCGGCGAAGTGACGATCGGAAACGTCAACTGAAGTCCGCTCGCCTCTTACCGAAATCTCATCCAACCCAGGCGTCTGACCTATTTGGATTGGCGGATGGTGTACAGATACCACCGCGCCTTCGGGTTGCGGCGAGTCTTTGTCTGCCGCTCGCAATAGAGCTTCATCACGTGGCCGCTGGTCGTGCGCAGCTCCCACCAGTGCCGTCGCAGGTACATCTCGCCGCTGCCGGCCTCGGGTGAACTGGTGGTCCAGACCGTTAGCACGTCAGCCACGCTGTATTGCGTGCCACGCCAGGTGAAGCGCGTCGGCAGGCCCGGCTCGCCCCGCGCCATCGCACCGGCATCGAAAGTGCCGGCGACCGGCGCGATCAACTCACTGACAAACTGCTGCTCGCCTCGTGACACACCATCCTCCTGACACCGCCGCCGCGACACCGTCCTGGCCGCGACTGTCAAGTCCCAACGCTGTCGATCCTCGCCGATGCGCCCGGCAATCTTGGCGCTTGGGTGGTGAATCATTCGGGTTCAGACCGATATGGATGGTATTGGCCGGTGCCAAGGAGCCGCCAGTGCGGCGACCCAGGCTGTCGAGGAACCGGATGTCGCCCAGGGTTGACTGCTCCTCAATGGGCTCGAACGGGTATAATCCCCTCCACCGTCGCCGCCCCAGCGTAGCACCACCACTCCAACCCACAAGGTAAACCCTTTGGCCAAATCGCAAGCCGATCCACAGGCGCCGGCCGGTCCGAGCGATCCACACCGCACCTGGGAACAGGTCGTGGACACCTCCAAGCGCGCCGACGTGCCGGCAGGGCTGTGGATGCGGTGTCCCGAGTGCGAGACGATGCTCTACCGCAAGAACGTGGAGCAGAACCTGCACGTCTGCCCCGACTGCGACTACCACTACCGGATCGACGCCGACGAACGCGCCCGGCAATTGTGCGACCCCGGCAGCTTTGAGCCGATGTGGGAAGACCTGCGACCCAAAGACCCGCTCAACTTCGTTGACGTCAAGCCGTACAAGCAGCGGCTGGTCAGTGAGCAGGCCAAGTCCGGTCACCCCGACGCCCTGCTGGCCGGCCGGGGCTTTGTCAAGGGCCGTGGCATCGTCCTCGGCTGCATGGACAACCGGTTTATGATGGGCTCCATGGGGTGCGTCGTCGGCGAGAAGCTCACCCGCGCCATCGAGCTGGCCACCGAATTGAACCAGCCACTCATCGTCGTCAGTTGCTCCGGCGGCGCCCGGATGCAGGAAAGCGCGCTCAGCCTGATGCAGA
>JAZGCX010000037.1:0-11335 GCA_036477175.1 Phycisphaeraceae bacterium | reverse complement strand
CACGCTGACGAGGGGGCGTGGGTATGGTCGTTCAGAAACAAGGTCGTGTTTGATCCGGCGCGGTAAGAACCCCCACGGTTCGCTGCGCTCACCGTGGGGCGTTGGAAACGGTGGGATCATAAGCGCTGCCGTCACGCCCGATGATGAGCGCAGCAAATCGTCACGGTTCGCCGCGCTCACCGCGGGGCGTGGGGAATGGCAGGATCATGAGCGCCGCCGTCACGCCCGATGATAAGCGAAGCGAATCGTCACGGTTCGTTGCGCTCACCGTGGGGCGTTGGAGACGGTGGGATCATGAGCGCTGCCATCACGCCCGATGATGAGCGCAGCGAATCGTCGCGGTTGAATTGCGCCAGTCAATCAAAGTCGCCCAGGACCATGTCATCGACGGTCTTGCCAGCCGGCAGCATCGGGTAAACGTGCTCGTGTTTTTCGACCATCGCCTCAAGCACGGCCGGCCCGTCGTGGGCGAGGAACCGTTTCATGACCTTGGGCAGGTCCGCCGCCTTCGCGCACCGCATGCCGCGGCAGTTCATGGCCTCGGCGAGCTTCACAAAGTCGGGGTTGTGCATCTCGGTGTGGCTGTAGCGCTCGTTGTAGAACAGGTCCTGCCACTGCTTGACCATTCCCTGGAAGTCGTTGTTGAGGATGATCGTTTTGACATCGATGCCGTACTGGGCGGCGGTGACCATCTCCATGCCGGTCATGCAGAAGCTGCCGTCGCCGTCGATGTTGACCACCAGCTTGTCGGGCCGGGCGAGTTTGGCGCCGATGGAGGCGGGCACGCCATAGCCCATCGTGCCCAGACCGCCGGACGTAATCCACTGCCGCGGATAGCGGAACTTGTAGAACTGGGCGGCCCACATCTGGTGCTGACCCACGCCGGTGGTCAGGATCGCCTGGCCGTCGGTCTGCCGCCACAGTTCTTCGATCACCGCCTGGGGTTTGAGGTGGCGGCGGCGGTCGTCTTTCTTGTAGCGGAACGGGTGGTTGGTCTTCCAGTCGTCAAGCTGATCGAGCCATGGCTTACGTTCGCGGTGCTCGAGCATGGGCAGCAGCAGCTCGAGGTTCTTACGTGCATCGCCTTCGACGCCGATGGTCACGGGCACCGTCTTGTTGATCTGCTCGGGGGCGATGTCGAAGTGGATGAACCCGCCGCGGCCTTGGCGTTCGGCGGCACGGGCGGCGGGGGCAAACTTGACCGGATTGCCGGTGATGCGGTCGTCGAACCGGGCGCCCACGGCGATGATGCAGTCGGCGTCGCGCATCGCCCAGTTGGCGTAGGCCGACCCGTGCATGCCGAGCATGTGCAGCGACAGCGGCGAGTGCTCGTCGAACGCCCCCAGCCCCTGGAGCGTCGTGGTCACGGGGATGTTGGCCTTCTCGGCGCACTGCCGCAGCACCTCGTGCGCCCCGGAGAGGACAACGCCCTGGCCGACGTAGAACACCGGCCGCTCGGCGCGGTTGATCATGTCGGCGGCCCTTTCAATCTCGGCGGACGTGCCCAGTTCGCGGATGTGATAGCCGGGCAGGTGCGGCTCGGCGTACACCGGACCATTCAGGACCGAGGCGGTCACATCTTTGGGCAGATCGACCAGCACGGGTCCGGGCCTGCCGGACGTGGCGATATGGAACGCTTCGTTGATGCGGCGTGGGATATCGCGTGCGTCCTTGATCAGCACGTTCCATTTGGTGCAGGGGCGGGTGATGCCGGTTATGTCGGCTTCCTGGAACGCGTCGGTGCCGATCGCCGCGGTAGCGACCTGGCCGGCGAACACGATGATCGGCGTGCCGTCCATGTTGGCGTCCTGGAGGGCGGTGACGGTGTTGGTCGCACCGGGGCCGCTGGTGACCAGGACGATGCCGGGCCTGCCGCTGGCGCGGGCGTAGCCTTCGGCCATGTGTCCGGCGCCCTGCTCGTGCCGCGTGAGGATGAAGTTAAAGTGCTTGCTCTCGAAGATCGCGTCGAAGACGGGCAGGATGGCGCCACCGGGGTAGCCGAAGACGTGCTTCACGCCGTGCTCGCGCATCAGTTCATGGAAGACCTGCGCACCGGTCATGCCGACGTACCTATCGGTCTTGTTGCCCGAGCCGTTGGTCGGGACATCCCGTGCGTTGAGGTTGTTGAGGTTCTCGCTCTTTGGCATCGCTTGGGGGGTCCTGGTCTTGAGCGTTGCGGGCCCGATCAGCCGCTCTGGACAAGCCAACCGGACGCGGCACGATGGCGTTTGGTTCAGGAAGGAAGATGGACCAGTCAGAATGGTCAGCCGAGTTCCTGGCCCACCCGGGGCGGTGGGTGCGGGTCGTCCGCTCAGCTAACAACGACGGCCACGCAACGCCGTACCAGCTTGGACAGGATCAGGTGGGACTGCGGCTTCATAATCCAGCAAGTATACCATTGTAACGGCAAGCCGGTCAATGGCGCTTGAGAAATGAGGGCTGGTGCCTGCTGTGGTTGATCGCCGCCGCTTGGCGGAGCACCCCTGCCCCATCGCGGCCATGATTCACAGGTTCAATGCCAGCGTGGCGATCGCTTCCTGGAGCCGCGGGGTCGAATCGCCCACAAGGTAGTAAAGCATGCCGCTGTGACGCCAGATGATCACAGGGTGCGGCGCGCCAATCGACGTGACGGTGTACGGGATGTCCGGTGGGATGTCGATCTGGCCTCGGTCCTTGATCATCCAGAGGCTCATCGCATCGCGGCGGCCGGTCTCGGGACGGGCCCGGTAGATCATGTGAACCGAAGGCATCCCGGGGACACTGCACGGCCCGATCGCTTCGAACTCATAGCCCATCGCCGACAGGCCCAGCACTGGGTAAGACTGGGCCCCGGTGTGTTGGGCAATGGCCGCGGGGATCTCAGACAGCCGCTCGGGGAACTTGACCGCGTCAGACAAGGGAGCCAACTGCAAGGCACAATCGACGTGCCGCTTGGTGAACATGGCCAGTTGCCCGGCCGGGATCAGGGCCGCGTCGCCCGAAGTGCCTGGGCCCCAGGTGGTGGTCACGGCCGCGAGGGTAAAGATCAGCAGCACGGCCGCCACGGCTGCGGGAGCCCAGCGACCGAGGTAGGCGATCGGGCTGTGACCCCGATCGGCGGCCGTGACCGGTGGTGTTGAACCGCCGGCCGCCTCGACCTCGGGCACGGCCGTCATCATCATCTGCTCGACCTTGCGGCGCAGCGGCAGCGGTACGCGGCCGGCCCGGTCGTGCATCGCCCGGTCCACCGCCTGCCGCAGCCGCTGCTGGTGGATCAGGCGGCCCATCGCCTGCGGGTGGGCGGCCAGGTATTCCAACACCGGCACTTGCTCAGCCGGCCCCAATTCGCCGTCGGCAAACGCCGCTAATCGCTGCTGTGCTTCGTACTCGTCCATTACCTTGGTCACCTCTGTCAACGCACTTTTGACCCTGCCTACCACCCCAACCCCGCCGGCCCGGCGATTTCTTCCCAAATCGAGCGGATGCCGGCGAAATTGCACCTCGCGACGCCGGCACACACAGCCCAGCTTGTCGGCCCCGCAGTCCGGTGCCCTCCCACACGTCGGGGTCGGCCACACGCCACCGAGACACCGGTCCAGGCCCCTCCTGATCGGCCTGCACGACCCCCTGGCCCGCTATTGGCAGTCCGGCACCGCAATCCCCTGCTCGGCCGCCAGGTCGGCCAACTGCCCGGACAGGTGTTCGCGGGCACGATACAGCCGGCTCATCACCGTCCCCAGCGGCAGCCCCATCACCTCGGCAATCTCCCGGTACTTGAGCCCCTCCACCGCCCACAGCAGCAGCACTTCCCGGTAGTGCGGCGGCAGGTCGTCGATCGCATGCTTGAGCCGCTCGTCCACGTACTCCCAATCGAGGCCGGCCAGGTCCCACACCGGCGGCGGGTCATCGGGATGGCCGGCTGCCGGCTCGGCGCTGAGGTCCTCGGCCAGAGCAGGCTCACGCTTGCTGCGGGCGACCTGGGTGTAGAACGTGTTGTGCAGGATCTTAAACAGCCATGGGCGGATCCCGCGGTCGCGCAGCTCAAACGTGGCTTCGGCCCGCAGCGCCCGAAGATAGGTCTCCTGCACCAGCTCGGCCGCACCGTCCGGGTGGCCCGCCAGGTGGAACGCCATGCGGTACACCGCGTCCATTTCCCCCAGCGCCAGAGCCCGAAACGTTTGCTGGTCCAAACCGGAGATTCCTTCCACCTGCATTTTACCCTGCCCACCCGCCACGGGGTTGCACGGCCTGGTCAGACCGCCGCGACCCGGCCTGCCAGAAATCCAACGCCCCAGGCCGCGACGGAGCACAGCGCAGTTGCGGGTATCATTCGGCCCATGACAAACCCTGTCCGCATCGGCATCATTGGCGGCACCGGGCTGGGTGAAGCGCTTGGTGCTGAAACGGGTGAAACGAAAACCGTCGAGACGCCGTTCGGGCCGCCGTCGGCGCCGATTGTGCTCACCCAGTGGCAGCAGGTGGAGATCGCAATTGTTCAACGACACGGGTCGGGGCACGTGCTCAACCCGTCGCAGGTGCCGTACCGGGCAAACATTTATGCGCTCAAGTCGCTGGGTGTAACGCACATCGTGGCCAGCGGTGCGACCGGCAGCTTGCGCCAGGACATCGCGCCGGGCGACCTGGTCGTCGTCGATCAGGTGATCGACAAGACCTACAAGCGAGCCAACACGTTCTATGACAAAGCGGCGGTACACGTTGAGATGGCCCAGCCGTTCTGCCCCGTGATGCGTGATTGGCTGCTGGACGCCGCGTCGCGGCTTGGCCGTGTCACGGTGCACCGCGGCGGCACCTATGTGTGCATGGAAGGCCCGGCGTTTTCCACCCAGGCTGAATCACAGTTGCACCGGACCTGGGGCGGCGACCTGATCGGCATGACGTGTATGCCCGAAGCGAAGCTGGCCAGGGAAGCCGAGATCGCCTACGCCCTGATCGGTTTGCCCACCGATTACGACTGCTGGAAGCCGCACGACCCCAAGATCGCCCAACAAGACCTGTTGGCCGAAATCATCGGTAACCTGGACAACGCCTGCCGGGCCAGCATCGATCTGATCCAAGCGGCGCTGTCCGATGTCTCGATGCTCGAGCAGCGACCCAGTCCGGCGCACGATGCGCTGAAACTGGCAATCTGGTCGGACAAGGCCAGGATCGATCGTGACGAGGTGCAACGCTTGAAGGTGCTGTGGGGCAGGTATTTTCAGTAACCGCAGGAACCGCAGAAATCACAAGAACCACACCGGGGAGCGATCCAAAGGTTCCTGCTGTTCCTCACCCGTGCATCAGAATGCACGGCTAGAACGCGAACAAAATAGCAGGCGCACATGATAGCCGACGGTTACTGCGGTTCCTGCGGTTCCTGCGGTTTCTGCAATTGCTGTTTGGCCTTCTGGTCGGCCAGCTCGCGTCGGTTGATCGGGGTCTGGCGTGGGAAGTCAAAAGAGAGTTTGACCTTGTCGCCGCGGATATCGACGACGCGGATGACCCCCAGCGGTTTGACGGGGTCGCCGATGACGATCTCTTCGCCGACACGTCGGGTCAATGCGAGCATGACAGGCACTCCTTGCCCCTCAGCGGCAGGGGTGAACCAACCGCGCGCCCACAAAAAAGCAGAGCGGACCAGGCCCGCCGCCGGGCACAAATTTCAACCGGGTTATTCACGGCGGCGCGATGTGCCCAGCCGCGTAGCCACTCAAGCGATGGGGGAGGCGCCCCTACTGGATCTGTTCGACCGCGACCACTTCCGGCACGAGCTGGCAGACGTTGCGCTCAATGCCCATCTTCAGCGTCATCGTGCTGGAGGGACATCCGACACAGTCGCCGAGGAACCGGATCCTGGCCACACCGCCGTCGGTGATCTCGACCAGTTCGAAGTCACCGCCATCCGACTGCACCGCCGGCCGAATGCGGTCCAGCACGTGCTCGACCCGCTCACGGACGCTGGGCGTCGATCCTGAGGTCGCGGTGTCCCGGCTCATATGCACCAAGCCTCCACGGACGCACGAACAGGGAGCGTCACACGGCCTTGTATGATACGCGCTGAGATGAGCCTTGCCAACGGGTTAGCGACGCCGGTGACGGCGGATCGTCAGCATGCCGGTGCCAACCAGCAACGCCAGCGAGGCCGGCTCGGGGTTCGGGTCCCACACCGGGTTGAGCCAGCCGGGATTGACCACGTAAACCGGCCGAAAAGCGGTCATAACGTTGTACGGATCGGGGCTGGCCACCAGGTACAGGCCGTTCCACGGCTGGGCCGGGCTGACGTTGGGCCGGGCAATCACGGTGCCGGCACTCGAGTCCAACACGGGTTCGCTCTGATAGGCCCGTGCGTCGGCGCCGGGGCCGAATGTCACCACGTCCAACAGCGCGGTGCCGGACAACACCTGCTGGAACTGGATCGTCGCCCCCACAACCAGCCCGCTGACCTGGTTGAACAGCACGAGGCTACGGCGGTCAGCCAGGTCAAGTTGCTCGGTGCCGGGTAATTGGTGCAGGCCCGGCGGGGTCGTCGAGACGCCGGGGAGGATGTCGGTTGGCCAAGGCCCATCTGCGGCCACGCGAACGCTGTGGCCGGCCGGCACCATGATGACCTGCAGGACCCGGCCGTACCGCGGACTGTTTCGGGCCTCGATCAGGACCAGCTCAACGGCGTCGGTCGGCGCCAAGCCGCTTAGCTCGACATAGGCCGGCAGATGGCTGGTCGCCCCGGCGGTGTTGGCGACCGGCCGCAGTGCGAGCGAGATTTCACTGATCCAGCCGGCTTTGCACGGGGCGGTCAAGGCAAGCAAGAGAACGAAAGCGAGCCCTGATCGTGACGATTCCATGCCGGCTCCCGAACACCCCCGGGGCTTGGCACGAATCGGTTGGTCGTTATCCGACCAATGGTACCTTAATCGATCAGCACCGGATCGCCAAGCTCATTTGCCCGGGCCAGGCGTCCGGGCAACTCGCAGTGGCCGATCATGGGATGGGATTGACTTGGTTGTGGGCCATTGGTATTCTCTCGCCCGTGCTGAGGGTGCCGCGGCGCCATCAGCGGGGCCGCTGGTAGAGAGGCTTCGACCAAGGCAGGTAGGGGCGCGGATTGGTGTGCGCTGCCGATTCGACGCCCCTTGTCAATCGATGCTGAGCCCGCTACGGTAGGCTTGGGGACCCCGCCACAGCGGCTCAGCGCCTGCGGTGGTGGCCGCAAATGGTGCCACCCTAGCTCAGTTGGTAGAGCACACCCTTGGTAAGGGTGAGGTCGTGGGTTCGAATCCCATGGGTGGCTCTTGTCTTGGCCGCGGCGCGGGACGGTTCGATCGTGGGCCCACAACGATGAGGTAACGGCACTGCCGACGCAACTGGACAACGCGTCAACCCGGTGGCGCGATGGGACAAGATCAAGGTTTGAACGCGGTACGGGTCGCATGCGACAATTAACGGCCCACAGTTAAACCCTACAGGCGGAGGTTAGCATCCGATGGCCAAAAAAGGTGTATTCGAACGGACCAAACCGCACGTCAACGTCGGGACAATCGGCCACGTGGACCACGGCAAGACCACCCTGACCGCCGCAATCACCGCGGTCCAGAACCTTAAAGGGCTGGCGACGTTCAAGTCCTATGACGAGGTGGCCAAGGCCTCGGAATCGGACGGCCGCCGCGACCCGACCAAGATCCTGACCATCGCCACTTCCCATGTGGAGTACGAGACCGACAAGCGGCACTACGCCCACGTGGACTGCCCCGGCCACGCCGACTTCGTCAAGAACATGATCACCGGCGCCGCCCAGATGGACGGCGGCATCCTGGTCGTGTCGGCGGCAGACGGGCCCATGCCCCAGACCCGCGAGCATGTGCTGCTGGCGCGTCAGGTGAACGTGCCGAAACTGGTCGTCTTCCTGAACAAGGTGGACCTGGTGGATGATCCGGAGCTGCTCGACCTGGTCGAACTGGAGGTGCAGGAGCTGCTATCCAAGTACGACTTCGAGGACGACACCCCGATCATCCGCGGCGCCGCGTTCGCCGCCCTGCAGGACCCCAAGGATGCCGAAAAGACCAAATGCATCCAGGAGCTGCTCGACGCGATCGACAATTGGATCCCCGAACCCGAGCGGGAGACCGACAAGGCCTTCCTGATGTCGGTCGAAGACGTCTTCTCGATCAAGGGCCGCGGCACCGTCGCCACCGGCCGGATCGAGCGCGGCGTCGTCAAAGTCGGCGAGAAGATCGAGATCGTCGGGCTGCGTGACACGCACGCGACGACAGTCACCGGCGTCGAGATGTTTAACAAGACGCTCGACCAGGGTCAGGCCGGCGACAATGTCGGCTGCCTGCTGCGTGGTGTCGAGAAGCAGGACGTGGAGCGAGGCCAGGTCCTGGCCAAGCCCGGCTCGATTACGCCGCACGCCAAGTTCAATGCCCAGGTGTACGTGCTGACCAAGGAGGAAGGCGGCCGACACAGCCCGTTCTTCTCCGGGTACAAGCCGCAGTTCTACTTCCGCACCACCGACGTGACCGGCCAGATCAAGCTGCTCGGCGGCGCCGAGATGTGCATGCCCGGCGACAACATCGAGGTGGAAGTCGAACTGGGCAAACCCATCGCGATGGAAACCGAAAGCCGATTCGCCGTGCGCGAGGGCGGACGCACCGTCGGCTCCGGCGTCGTCACCAAGGTGATCGAGTAAACCATCTGTGTAAAGCCGCCGACGGTGTCGGTGGTCCGCGACCAACGATCTCGGCTTTACACGAAAGATGAATCATGGCCAAGAAAAAAGCTGACGCTGTCGAATACGTGTGGCTGCAATGCACCGAAACCGGCGACCTCAATTATCGCACGCCGGTCAACGTCAAAGGGGGGCTGCCGGAAAAGCTCAAGGCCGGGCTCAAAAAGTACAGCCCACGCCTTCGAAAGCACACGCTGCATAAGATTAAACGCAAGTAGGTGCGCGTGACCAATGTGGGCCTGGTCGCTAAGCGACCAGGCCGTGCTGGCTGAAAGCTTCTCCCTGACGGCTTCAAACGCCAGTAGCTCAATTGGCAGAGCAGCGGATTCCAAATCCGCAGGTTGGGGGTTCGAGTCCCTCCTGGCGTGTTGCACAGGTCCGCCCCCAACGCCGAGGCTGAGGCCGCCTGCCGGTTCGCAGGCTCAGTAGCGGCGTTTTGAGAAGAAAGTCACACCATGGCCTTTTGGTACAACAAACCCGGCCAAGGATACTGGACACGCACCCTCAGCCTGCTGGGGGCAATGGTGTTGATCGTCGTCGGGGCCCTGTGGATCAGGAGCCAACTTGCCGTGTTCGCCAGCCACAGCGACTACGCCGTCTATATCCAATGGGGCGTCGCCGCCGCGCTGATCCTGATCCTGGGCGGCGCCATGATCTGGATCCTTAATAAACCGCGGATCGTCGAGTTCATGATCGCCACCGAAGCCGAGATGAGAAAGGTCAACTGGCCCACCCGACGCGATATCATCGGTTCAACGTGGATCGTCATCTGCGGCACGTTACTGATGGCGGCGTTGCTCGGCGTGGTGGACGTCGTTTTCTTCTGGGTGTTCCAGAGGATCGGGGTCCTCGCCGGTGGATAACGCAAGCCAACTCGTGGCCCAACAGCCCAATCATCAAGGATGCCTCCGATGGCAGAGCAAGAACTGAGCCAGCCGACTCAAACCGATGCCGCGCCGGAGTCGTCCGACCAGGCTCCCGCGACCGAACCCATGATCACGCCGGGGATGAACTGGTTCGTCCTCCGCGTCGCGTCCAACAAAGAGGACACGGTCCGCGAAACCCTGCTCCGCAAGATCAAGATCGAAGGGTTTACCCACTTGGTCAACCGCATCCTCGTGCCGACCGAGAAGCAAAAGACCATCAAGGGCGGCAAGCAGAAGATCACGCTGAAAAAACTCTACCCCGGTTACGTCTTCGTCGAGATGAAGCTTGAGGACGACGGACGAATCCCCCAGGACGTGTTCTTCCTCATCAAGGAGACCACAGGCGTCGGCGACTTTATCGGCACCGCCGGCCGACCCTCGCCCATGAGCATCCCCGAAATCGAGAAGATGCTCCAGGCCTCCAAGCCCGCCGAGGAAGCCCCCACCGTCAAGATGGAGTTCCAAAAGGGCGACCACATCAAGATCAACGAGGGCCCGTTCGAGAACATGGAAGGCACCGTCGACGAACTGCTGCCCGACCAGGGCAAGGTCCGCGTGATCGCCACCATCTTTGGCCGGGCCACCCCCGTCGAACTCGAATACTGGCTGATCGAAAAAACGGACGAGTAGGCTCAACCGCATTGCCACTTGCGGCTTCGCACCGCGCGCATTGCCGCTTGCGGCTTAGCACCACGCGCATTGCCGCTTGCGGCTTAGCACCGCTCACAACCTCCTTCCAAGCAACGCCTTAGACATGCCACATTCAAGCCTCCGCCCGATCTGACCGATACCAGTTACAAGCGCACGGCCCCGCCCCAGGAGCTCTGCCATGAGCGTGATCGGCACCGGCGTCGCAGCAGGTGTGGCCAACACCAGTCTCCAGGCCCAGCAGGTCGCACGCGACCGCGACAAGGAACGCTCTGAGACCGCCAAAGACGCCCGACGTGTCCGCGAGATGTTCGAGACCCAGCTCCGCGCGCTCGAGGAGGGCGAGGAAACGCCCACCCAGCTCCGCATCGACGGCCACGTCCCCCAGCACGAATCCCCCAAGGAAACGCCCAACCCACCCGATACCACCGCTGCCCAGCCCGCGCCCGAACCGCCCACCGCCGCTCTCCCCGAGGCCGCCCCCGACCCGCCCCTCTACCGCCACCTCGACATCCAGGCGTAAGTTAAAACACGAACACGCAACCCAACGCCGGCTCCAAGCGGCAACGCCGTGAAGGGCCGGATTCATCCCTGCGCTCATCCCACGGTACAATGGCCTCATTATGTGGGTCGCCCTTTTCACCATCGCCGCCACGCTTTTCGTCATCACTCTTGCCGCCGCCGCCTACCTCACCGCCGAACGTCGCCGCTTGAAACGTGATCGCGAGCAGTTGCAGGGTGAACTGACCGTCAGCGAAACACAGAACCAATCGTTGAAAACCGAGATCGCCGGTCTGCAGACCGACATCGCCGTCGCCCGAACCAAACTGGACGGGCTTGATGACAAGTTCCAGTCGCTAGCTAGTAACGTATTCAATCGCGTACTCGATCAATCTGACGGACAGCGCAAAGAGGCCATTCAGGCACTGGTTAATCCAATTCAGAACAAACTCAATGACTATAACCGCATGATTGCGCAAATCGAGGAGGCGAGAAATCAGGACTACGGCTCATTAAGGCAACAAGTCGAATCCATGATCACCGACCAGCGGTCGCTTCG
>JAZGCX010000369.1:0-3590 GCA_036477175.1 Phycisphaeraceae bacterium | reverse complement strand
TCACCTGCGCATCGCTTTCGGCCAGGAGAAGGCAGTGCTCGAGGATGCATTTGACCGCATTCAACAAACACTCGAAGCGTACCATTGAAGATTCTGAACCTGGAACAGATCAAGGCGGTGCTGCCCGGGCTCGACCTGATGCAGGAGATCGAGGCCGGCTTTGTGGCTTACAGCGAGGGCAGGGCGGTTGTGCCGCCGGTCGGTGAACTCATCATGCAGGACCCGCCCGGCGACGTACACATTAAATACGGCTACCTGACCGGCGATGACTATTACGTGATTAAGATAGCGTCGGGGTTTTACGAAAACCCGGTGCTTGGCCTGCCGTCAGGAAACGGCCTGATGTTGCTGTTCCGCCAGAAAACCGGCGAGCTTTGTGCGGTGTTGCTTGATGAGGCATACCTGACCGATATTCGCACAGCCGTGGCCGGTGCGATCGCGGCCAAATACTTGGCGCCGTCCAATGTATCCTGCATCGGCGTGTTTGGCACCGGCATCCAGGCGCGGCTGCAACTGGAGTTCCTGGCGCCGGTGACGGCCTGTCGCGACGTGATGGTCTGGGGCCGCGGTCAACCGCAACTCGACACGTACAGCATAGACATGACAGCGGCGGGCTATTCCTTAATCACAACGCTCGATCCGGCTGAGGTGCTGCGCCAGTGCAATCTCATTGTGACGACCACTCCGGCGACCGAGCCGATACTCCACTGGCTTGACGACATTGATCACGGTTTGCACATCACAGCCATAGGATCGGACACAGAGCACAAGCAGGAACTTGATCTTCAAACGATGCGGCGCGCGGACCTGGTCGTCGCGGACAGTATCTCGCAGTGTCGGACACGCGGTGAGATACATCACGCACTGAAGCATGGAGTCATTCAGGAGAGCGAGATTGTCGAGCTCGGTAATGTCATTTCTGGAAAGATTGCAGCAAGAGCCTCCGACGAACAGGTAACGGTCGCCGACCTGACAGGCGTGGCAGTGCAGGATATTCAGATCACGAAAGCGGTCTTCGAGGCAAGCCGCCAGCAAAGTGCGTAGCATCGCACGAGTGACGATACCAAATTGAACGGATTGTACGGGGGCTGGAGGGTGCCGGAGACGCGAACGCGCCTGGATGAAATGAATGAAATATTAGCGGCCGCCGAGGTGGTGGATTGGCCCGATATTTCGGGCTACCTGCATCCGGAAGTAGGCCCGGTGGACGTGAGCGCGCTCGACGCGGCGAAGCGTGGTGTGGCGTTCGTGACCTACGACTACGGCATCGACGGTGTCTCGATTGAAATATCGAAATACGCGGACTGCTGCGAAGCCTTTCTTTCCGAAGACGATCGGTCGACGCCGATCCACCTGATCGGCGGCGAGTTTTATGAACAGGCCGACAGCGTTATTCGACCGCACTGGAGGCGTTTCCAGATCGAGGGCGTGAATGGCTGGAGCAAGTGGGACGGCGGCAGGTGGTTCTCGAAGTTGTTTTATGAAGACATGCCGGACGGCTCGGCCATCTCGCGCGAGATGGCCGTTGAGATCTGGACGCAGGCAGTCTCTATCGCCCGGCGACTTGCGGAGTATGTGCTGAATGCGGGCATCGGCCTGTTAGTGCCCGTGAATATCAACTCCAATCCCGGCAATCCGGCCTACGCGTTGGGCATGGTACTGGCCAGCGAGTACCTCGGCATTAACGTGATCAACTCTAATCACGATTTCCTCTGGGAAGGTGGTGCGCCGGCGTCCGAGCACGTTCCCGGCAAGCGATCGGGCGTGCGCGACCATTTTTATCGCAACGTCGAGAATACCGCGTTCTTCGACGTGTTCGCGTCACTCTATCCCTGGAACGGCGACCGCTGGTTGCAGGTCAATATCAACCGCCTGCAGAGTACGCACCTGACGGATGTGGATGGCTTTGCACCGGAGCGCGTCTCGGAACTGTCGACGGCGATCAGCGAGAAGTTTTTAGAGCCGTTCGGTCGACTCGAAGTACTCAGTGTGCGCCGGCGCAGGGGCTTGATTCTCGCTGATGGCAGCAGTGTGTTGACCACGGTGGCGCTCGTGGACCACCTGGCCGGCCTCCGTGACTGGATGCAGCAGCAGAATCCGGTGCTTCTGGGGCGCCGTGCGGGTGTCGAGTTGGATCCAGCGGCGGAGGGCTTGATCGTGCTGCTGCAACCGACGCGCATTATCGCGCGCAAACGCATTGAACGTGATCTGCATCTGCTGGGGGCACTGTTCGGGCATGAGGCCTTCCGCGAGGCGTTTACAACTGACGATCGCACGCTGCAATTACACATCACGGGCCCGGTGCCGATCGAACACCAGGTGGATCTCGAGACGGTACTCAAAGCGTTCGGCGATGTGGTCAACTCATTGCCCACGGGATTAGCGGACCGGGTGTTCCTGAGCTTTTCGGTCGGCAACGAAGATCATGAATCGTTTGCAGCACAGGGTTTTGAGCGCTTGACGATCGAGGACATCTACCGCATGGCGGATGCGGTAGTCTTCCCGAGTGAAACAGAAGGGCGTGGCTTGCCGATTGTCGAAGCCAGCGCCTGCGGCGTGCCGATCATATGTAGCCGATATAAACCCGAGCAGGTCTTCGCCGACGTGGTGGGGGAAGACCGACCGAAGCATGAACAGATCCGCACGATTCACTTCCCTGATGATGTGTTCAGCGAATCTTTTCTGGATGAAATCTCGTCGTTACTGCTAACGCCTTCCGCCAACGAAGCACGTCGGGCGCATAACAAGGCCGCCGTTCGTCGCCGGTACAGCCGTGATCGTTTGCAAGCGACGTTCGCCGCATTGGTCGATACTTTCTGACGTGCCCGACCGGGCCGGGCCAGGAGATACTCATGCGAATCGGTTTTATTGAAGACACACCACTGCACGGCGGTACCCAGATCTGGGTGTCCGAAGCCACACGCTACTTTCTCGGCAAGGGCGAAGCGGTCACCGTCCTTTGCCCCGCTGATACCTGGATGCAGAAAGAAATCGACGGCACCGGTGCCCAAGTGTGTACTTATGACTGGGACGGTGTCATCGAGGAAGGGGAAGACAGCCGGAAAACCTGGATCGATGCCCTGGCCGATTGCGACGTGGCGCTGTGCACCGTTCACCCACCGCGCAACGGCTTTCATTGTTCGGTATTCGCTGCGCGTTGTATTGACGAAGGCAGACTCCAGACCTGGCTGGTTCCGAAGACCGGTACCATCGTGCCGGAATACAAACGGGAATATTACCAGTCGGGTCGCGACATTAATTACGCTGTGATCGCGATCACCGGATTTACGCGTGATGACCTGATCGCCATGTACGGCGTACCGGCCGACAAGGTCGCGCTGGTGTACCAGGGAACGGAAATCGGTCGTTTTCAACCGTCCGAGGAAGGTCATGCCGAGTCTTTGAAGCGCTATCCGTTGCCGGATCATGCATTCCCGGTGCTGGGTTGCATCGGTTCGTTCGAGGAGCGTAAGGGTCTGAGCGTCATGATCGAGACCGTCCGTCGGCTCGCAGACGGGCCGCTACCGCACGTGCACGCGATGCTGGTTGGCGACGGGCCGGACGAAGCCATGCTGAAACAGCAGGTCAAG
>JAZGCX010000368.1:0-2744 GCA_036477175.1 Phycisphaeraceae bacterium | reverse complement strand
GCCGCTGGCACGATTGATGTGGTTGATCGAACGCTATCGCGTGATCGAGTCGGTTGCCAATGGTGGAGGCGCACTAAACCGGTGGGCCGCCTGGGAGGTTGACCCGCCGGCGATGCAAAAGCGGGCCGGTGTGCTCGCTGCTCAGGTTCGCCGCCTGGTGCTTCTGGCCGCCGCCGGCGACGATACCAAACTGAGTCAGGCGTTCCAGGCGTTGGGCGCCGAGCATGCGGCGGCGCTACTGGTGGTGGCGTTGGAGTACGAGTTTGCCGATCAATTGGGTGCGTTGCCCCAGGGCCCGACCGGCGCGTTGTCACAGTTGTTGTTTTCGCCCGGGGCCGACGCGCTCCTTGCAGCACACCGTGACGACCTGGCGCTATTGTGCCGGTGTCTGAATGAACTGGCGCACCCGGCGGTGGCGCGTAATGATGCGGTCCGCCGACGGCTGGAGCGCGAGTGTGCTGCGGCCGTGGCTCGTATCGCGCCGCAGGTGGCGGGGCTGGTCGAGCTGGCCGGGCCGTCCCGCGATATGATCCCGCTGCGGCGGTGAGGAGCGGGCGTTTGGGTCCTCAAGATCAACCGTCAACGAGGGAGCGCATGATGGCGAATATTGTGGTGGTCGGGCCGCACCCGGACGATCAGGAACTGGGCATGGGCGGCACGATCGTTCGGCTGGCACAGCAGGGGCACGACGTGCTGCTGTTGGACATGACCAACGGCGAGCCGACGCCGCACGGCTCGGCGCAGCAGCGCGAGAAGGAATGGACCGAGGCGGCGCGGATTCTCGGTGTGCAGCGTCGGCTGTTGGGTCTGAAGAACCGCGAGGTGGAGCACACGCTGGCGGCGAGGCACCTGGTGGCGGGCGTCTTGCGCGAGCATCAGGCATCGATCGTCTTCCTACCCTTTCCGGAAGATGCACACCCGGACCATCGTGCCACCACGCGGATCACCGAAGACGCCCGGTTTGACGCCAAGCTCAGCAAGACCGATCTGCCCGGCGATCCGGTCTACCCCAAGTGGATGATCTATTACTACTGCACCCATCTGCGGCACGTGGCCAACCCGAGCTTCTGTATCGACATCAGCGAACAGATGGACGCGAAGGAGCAGTCGATCCTGGCGTATGAATCGCAGTTCGTCGTGCCGAAGAAGAATCGCCGCGTGGTGGACTGGCTGCGTCAGATGAACGGGTACATGGGCAGCCGGATCGGTACGCGGTACGCCGAGCCATTTTTCGTCAAGGAGCCGTTGGGGTTGGCGTCACTTGATGGCCTGGTGATGGGGTGACTACCGTAACCGCACTAACCGCCCGGACCCGGCGATGCAACGGGGACTCGGAGCCGCAGCGCCGCCGGGACCGCTTGGCCGGGGATCAGCCGGCCGTCCCGTACATGTCGAGTATAACCAACTGACAACGCTGGGCGCTGCTGGGCAGGATAGGTGGGTTACAATGGCGGCGGTGGGAATTGAGGCAAGGGCAGGGCACATCGCCACCACCTCTTTTTGAGCAACGGAAGGAGACGGCCGTGAAAACTCAAACATGTCTCCTTGCGTTCGCAACCGCGTTCGTCACCGCAGCGACACTGCCCGGTGCAGCGATGGCACAGGCCGAACCGGTGCCGGCCGAGGCGCCCGCGGAACCGTTGCCGGCGCCGCCCAAGCCGGAGCTGTTCGGCACCGGCATCATGGCGGGCTGGGACCGCAGCGTCGAGGTCGGGTTCAACGGCAGCGAGGGCAACACCGAGACGCTCAGCCTCAAGGCCGCCTTCAACGCCGGCTACGAGGACGAACGCGACCGGTGGAAACTCGTCACAACCTACTGGCGAAGCGGCGACGACGGCGATGTGTCCAAGAACGAGTTCAAGGCCTTGGTCATCAAGGACTGGCTCATTCCCGCCAGCGAGTGGTTCTATTTCGCCTTCGGCCAGTACGAATACGATCAGTTCCAGGCGTGGGAGCACCGGGTCAGCAGCTTCGGCGGCGTCGGCTACGAGTTCGACATGCGCGACGACTGGGACCTGCGCGGGCGTGTCGGCCTCGGCGGCAACTATGAGTTCGGCGAGGTCAACGAGTTCACGCCGGAGGCCTTTCTCGGTGTCGAGACCACATACCGGATCAACGACCGCCAGAGCATCAGCTTCTCCAACACCTACTTCCCCAACCTGGACGAGCTGTCCGAGTTCCGCAACGTGACGGGGGTGGCCTGGGTCGTGGACATCGCCGACGACCGGCACCTGAAACTGAAGCTCGGGATTGACAACGAATACGAGTCACAGGTCGAGGCGGGCTTCGAGCGCAACGACCTGAAGTACTACGGGGCGCTGCTGTACGACTTCTGACGGCCGGGCCGCCCGCCCCCAATCGGCGATGCCGCAGCCCCGTGGGCCGATCAAGCCCGGCCATGTCCGCCCCCGGGGGGAGGGTCTACTCGTTTTTGCGTTGCAGCTCACGGAATAAAAACGACTTACCGTCTGGCCGCCTGCAAGGGGTAGGACACGCCCGACCAGACACGGCTCTCCCGCTAACCCACGAAAACAAAGCCGGTTACGTCGCTTCGGCCCGCCTGCGCGGCCGTGGCCGCTTCGTCGTGGCGAAGGCCCGCTCACCCGCGTGTCCGCCCTGTTTCAGGGCAATGCCAGTGTGGGCAATGAATCGTCGACCCAAATTGTCAAAGAGCAGGCCGCCCGTCTTCCGGGGGGGCGCAACAGTCACTCGGCATTTTACCTAACATTTACCGTATTTCAACT
>JAZGCX010000367.1:0-3248 GCA_036477175.1 Phycisphaeraceae bacterium | reverse complement strand
CGCTTGCAAAGAAAAAGCACGTCACATCGGGCCGGTAAGGTGCAGGGCACGTCCCGGGGCCCGAATGTCGCGCACCCAGTAAGTATACCCGAATTCGCCTCACGAAGACTGCGTAATGCCCATTTTTTCACCATATCTTGCCGATATCCACCACCCAACGAGCCCGCCGAAGGCGGGCTGAGGCGGCGATGTTCGCACTGATTTGTCCTGGACGTGAAATGTTAACCCACGGCCCGGTCGGGTCTTCAGGCGGGCAGGCCGGTCGCCTGCTCGGGCGGGGGTGAGGTGGAGGCGTCGGCCGGCGTCACCTTGACGGCCAACTGCCCGTCATCCACGGCGACGGTGACGGCGGCCCCCTCGCCCACGTCGCCGGCAAGAATCGTGCGGCCGATTCTCGTCTCTAGCTGGTGCTGAAGGTACCGCTTCAGCGGCCGGGCACCGAAGAGCGGGTCGTAGCCCGCCTCGGCGTGGGCGTCGTGCAGCGCCTGCTGAGTGTTCTGGGTCAGGCGGTTGGGGTCCATGGGAGCCTCGTTGCGGAATTCGGATTTTGGTCCGGTTGCAGGTTAATCGGAACGTGGATTGAACTTTGAGGTCTCCTTGAGTTGTTCAAACAGTTTGCGTTCCTCGTTGGTGAGGTTTTTGGGCGTGACAATTTTGACGCGTGCGAACAGGTCGCCGCGGCCGCCGCGTGTGGGCAGGCCCTTGTTGCTCAGCCGCAGGCGGCTGCCGGAGCTGGTGCCGGGCGGCACGGTCAGCGTCACCTCACCGTCAAGCGTATGGACGGGCACTTGTGCGCCGAGCGCCGCTTCCCATGGCGCGATGTGCAGGACCGTCGTCAGGTCGTGACCGCTGACCTCAAAGTGCCGGTGCGGCGCGATGGCGATGTTCAGCAGCAGGTCCTGTCCGTTGGCGACGCCGGCCAGTCGGATCTTTGACCCGTGGGTGGTGCCCGCAGGTATCTTCACGTCGAGGGTCGTTTGGCCGCGCGGCCCCTGAAGCGTGATCTGCCGGGTCGCGCCGCGGTAGGCGTCTTCAAGACTGATGGTGATCTGCGCTTCCTGCGCAGCGGGTGGGTGAGCTTGCGCTGCACTACCCATGCGACGAAACATTTCATCCGTCACATGGCTTTGCCCGCTGGCACGCCCCGAGCCATGCACACGCGAGCCCGCCTCCTGGCCGAACAGCATCTCGAAGAAGTCGCTGAACTGCCCGCCGGGGTCGAAGCTGAACCCGGGCCCGCCGCCGCTGGTGCGGAACTCGAAGTGCACGTTCTCGAATCCCGGCGGTGGTCTGAACTCCTGGCCGGTCTTCCAGTTGGCGCCCAGGTCGTCATACCGGCGGCGCTTGTCCGGGTCCTTGAGCACCTCGTACGCTTCGCCGACCTGTTTGAACTTCTGCTCCGCCTGTGGGTCTTTCTTGTTCAGGTCCGGGTGGTACTTGCGTGCGAGCCGGCGGTAAGCGCGTTGGACCTCGTCCTGCGACGCACCGCGCTTGACCCCCAGTGTCTCGTAGTAGTCCTGATATTTGACAGCCATGGTAAGGCCCCCGACGCCCCGTGCAGGTGGCGCGCCGCCATCCTCAATTCTAGGAGCAATCCTACAGCATATTGGTGCGGCGATCGATGATTTGCGGCGGGCGGGTCATGTTCTCGGCTATCATGAACGGTTAATCGCAATGCTCCAGGACGCTGAGGCAGCAGATCGTCCCGAACCGCCGGCCCCCGAACGCCGCGTCGATCTCGTCGAACGGGCGGGTCAGATCGATCACCAGGTCAACATCGTCACCGGCCGGCATGTTAATGCCGACGTAGTGCTGGTGGGGGAACAAGCTTCTGAGGCTGCATGCGTCGTTGTATTTTCTGGACCCGATCTCCAGGAACGGACCCTCAAACACCGATCAGTGGCGTTGCACGAATTGAAGCTGATTGACGTTACCCATGAGCCTCTCCGGTTGTCGGCCTTGGCTGTGTGTGTATGATGCGCGCCAGGCGCGAACAAGATCGCAACCGACGGGCCAACCGATCACGCCCCAGGATTTGAGCAGCGCGTATGACACGCCAGACCGCAGCAAGCCAGGCGGCGACGACAGTCGCCGGTAGCGGCCCTGTTGGCGACGACCTGGAACATGTGCCGTGTCCGGTCTGCGGCGGTGACAAACCCTCGTTTGTCCTGGAAGCGGCGGAGTTTCGCTCTGCGGTGGGCCGGCGGTTCCGGGTGGTGCGTTGTGGCTCGTGCGACCATATGTATACCAGTCCCCGGCCGACGCTCGATGCGATCGGCCGGTATTACCCGGATCAGTATTACGACGCGCTGGAGGCTCAGCCGACCGGCAAGGCGCCGCTGAAGCGGCACAAGGGGCTGCGTGAACGGCTGGCGCGATACGCTCTGCGGCAACACCTGGGATATCCGGGAAACACGCCACGGACCCTTGTGCGTCGGCTGTTGTCCTGGCCGATTGCCTGGTGGCTGCGCCATGGTCGCCGCACGGTGGACGCGATCCCCTGGTCGGGCCGGGGCGAGCTTTGCGACTTCGGCTGCGGTGGCTGCGGGTTCCTTCGGTTGCAGCGCCGCCGCGGCTGGAACGTTTGCGGCATCGACTTCAACGCCAAAGTCGCCGAGTGGGCCAAAGAGCGCGACGACCTGGACGTGGCTGTGGGCACCTGGCCCGGCGAAGCGCTGGCTGGACGAACCTTCGACGCCATCACGGCCTGGCACGCCATCGAGCACCTGCCCGATCCGGTCGGTTGGGTTAAAGCCGCCGCCGACAGGCTTAACCGAGGCGGCTACCTGCTGGTGTGCTGCCCCGATGCCGACTCGTGGGCGTTCCGCACATTCGGCGGTGACTGGAACGGGCTGAAACTGCCGCGCCACTTCTCGCATTTCACCAAGCAGAAGCTGGCCCAGGTGATCAGCGAGGCCGGCCTTGTGGTCGAGCGCTTCCGCCCACAGGTTCGACCGACAACGCTCAAGGGCAGCGCTGAAATTCGCGCTAAGCGCACCGGATCGGCATTCTGGAAGTGCGTGAGTGCGTCGAGCATCTTCTGGCGCCCGGTCGCCCGGGTCACAGGATGGTTCCGCTGCGCCGACGGCATGACCGTGATCGCTCGCAAGCCGGCTGGTTAAGCGCCTGCCCGTCAAGACTGCTCCAGCGCTGCGAGCAGCCTGGCGAAAGTCGCCGTCAACGAGAAGTGTTCCTGCACCCGCACACGCCCGGCAGCGCCCATCTGAGCGCAAAGGCTCGGATCACCT
>JAZGCX010000366.1:0-2759 GCA_036477175.1 Phycisphaeraceae bacterium | reverse complement strand
CAACGGCGACGGTTTCGTCACGTTCGCTGACTTTGCGCTCCTTCAGACCAACTTCGGCGCAACGACTGCCCCGGCCGCCGTCGCCGTGCCCGAACCGGCAACGCTGACCCTGCTCGCCCTCGGCAGCCTGACACTGCTGCGTCGGCGGCGGGTCACTTAACGACTTGAACGGAAAAGGTTCCAGGAACCTTAGATCGGTCTCAGTGGTTGCATCTCTCATATTGCTCTGCGTGTCCTTGGCGTTCGTGGCGGGGCATCACATCACGGCCACACGAGACTACCGGCGCCAAGGGGACACTCATTTGGCCCCCGCGGCATCAAGCATGGCCTCGGCACGAGCCAACTCGCGGCGTGCTGAGTCATACTCTGGATTCAGCCGCAGCGCCCGACGGAAGTGCTGGATCGCCGTACTTTGCGACCCCTCCGCCATCAGCGCCAAGCCCAGGTTGTAATGTGCCTCAGGCAGGTTGGGACTAAGCTGCAACGTCTGACGGTAATGCTCAATTGCCGCGTCGGCCTTGCCTTGCGATAGAAGCACGTTGCCCAGGTTGTTGTGCGCTTTGGCGTTGTCAGGATCGGCTCGCAGGGCCTGATGGAAATGCTCGATCGCCTCATCGGTCTGGCCCAGGATCTGCAGTGCCGAACCAAGGTTGTTGTGCGCCCCGGCAAAACCCGGAGCGGCCCGGACCGCTCGACGCAAGTGCTCGACGGCCGCATGCAGCTCGCCTCTTGCTGCCAGGGCAGCGCCCATGTTACTGTTAGCCTTGGCATCGTCTCGATCGATCCGCAGCGCCTGACGGTAGTGCTCAATCGCCTGGTCCGACTCGCCCAGTGCATACAGTGCGCCGCCCAAATTGACGTGTGCTTCAACGAAGTTGGGATTGATTTGCAGTGCCTGGCGGTAACCGCTGATCGCCTGTCGTACACGGCCGGCGTCGCCCAAGGCGCCGCCCAGGTTGTTGTGCACTTCAGCGTCGTTGGGGTCGATCCGCAGGGCTCGATGGTAGTAGCCGATCGCCTCATCCGGTCGGCCGTCTGCTGTCAGTGCGTTGCCCAGATTGTTCAGCACCCGCAGATTGTCCGGCCGGACCTGCAGGGCCGACTGCCACAGAGCCACCGGCGTGCGGTAGTCCGCATTGCGCAGCACCGTCCGCCAAGCCAGCAGGGCTGAGACGATCACCAGCAGCACCACGGCGAGCGGTCTGCCGTTTGAGCTTAACCAGCCGCCGCGCTTCGCGGCGCGGTCCAGCAGCCAATCGAAGCCTATGACGACCACGCAGGCAACTGCCGCCAGCGATAGATACATGCGGTGCTCAAAGGCCAGGTCACGGATCGACATCACGCTGGACGTGGGGGCAAGGATGAGAAAGAACCATGCCCCTGTGAATCCGTACCATGTGTTTCGCCACCAGCCCCATGCGCTGGCTGCCACTAACGGGCCAACCGCCAACATAGGCAGGACCACGCCGGCCGTGTCGCTTACAGCCGGCCAGCCCCAGTCAATACACAGCGTCCGCGGCCAGAATGACTGCCACAGATAGTGCCCCACGACGCCCGGCTGCGACAGGGCGTAATGCCACCAAGTGACGGTTTCAACAGCGAAGCCCGCTGATCTGCCACCGCCGCCGACCACGCCGCTGATCGCGCCACACATGACCAGCACCGACCAGCTCGCCGCCAGACCGAGATATACCTGCCAGCGCTGACGCAGGGCGTCGAGCAGGCTGCGGCTCAGGAACGTACGGTCGTAAAGCAGGATCACCAGCGGCGCGGTGACCATCACTTCTTTCGTGCCCATGCCCAGCACACAAGCCCCGATCGCCGCTGCGGCCCACCACGCCCGTCGCGTCGGGCCGGCGGCCCGAATCACGCAATACAGCGTTAGCAGATAGAACAGACCCATCAGCGATTCCATCCGCTGCACGACATACGTCACTGCCGAACTGCACAGGGGATGCACCGTCCATGGAAGAGCCACCGCAAAGGCCAGCCACGCCGCCCGGGTGTCGAACCGCCCCTCAAAACGTGGCAGAAGCAATGTTCGCCGCACAATACCGAACAAGGTCAGTGCGGCCAACAGATGCACGACCACGTTGAACAAGTGGTATCCGAACGGTTGCAGGCGACCCAGGGCGTAGTTGATCGCAAACGTCAGCTCTGCGACAGGCCGAGTGGACCCGCCCAGAATATGCGTCACCGGCCAAAGCTGGCGAATCCGCACATTGTCGAGAATCGAAGATCTGTCATCGAATACGAACGCCGCCCCAAGGCTGTTAAACCATGCCACCAGCCCTGCGATAACCAGCAACCAGGGCAGCAGTCTCGCCCACGAGATCGCCTTCTTGCCCGCCGGTGGCTCGACTTTCGAACGTTGGGCCGACATCACCTCGACATGCCTCCGATGGCACGCCGGCAGCTTTCACCGCCCGACCACGCCACCTTAGGCACCATTCTACCGGCTGTTCCGCCGAACAGCCGCAGCCCAAGCCAGACCGACCCCCGTCAGGTGAGCGCGGTTGCCTGAAACCATACGGAGGCCGCATTGTCGCTCGCCCAGCCGTGTAGGTCCGGGCCCGCCCGGACGAGAATCGGTCATTCCAGCCCGGCGCTGCCAAGCAACACGTCTGGGCAGGGACGGACCTACAGGGACGGAAAAGGTTCCAGGAACCTTAGATCGGTCTCAGTGGTTGCATCTCTCATATTGCCCTGCGTGTCCTTGGCGTCTTGGCAGTTCAAGACTAGTCTCATCGGTGTTCCCG
>JAZGCX010000365.1:0-3621 GCA_036477175.1 Phycisphaeraceae bacterium | reverse complement strand
GGTCGCAGCCGTTTGACTTGCGCTGCGCGTCGCGGCCCGGCCGTGCCCAGCACCGCGGCGTGTGGCAGAGCGTCGATCGAGGCGGCGTCCGGTGCGATCAGGCAATCGCGCACGTCCTCGCGCCGCGGCATTGCCACCAGGGTGAGCCCGGGTGTCGCTTGCACCGTCAGGTCCTTGAGGCTGTGCACCGCGACGTCGGCCCGGCGGTCGAGCACCGCGCGTTCGAGGGTACGGGCAAACAATCCCTTGCCGCCGCCGCTGTCGCTGTCTGACAGTGTCGCCAGCGCCACGTCCGATGCCTGGTCGCCTTCCGACTCGATCCAACGATACTCGACGGCCATGTGCGGGTGTAGCCGAGTAAGCGATCGGCCGACGAATTCAGCCTGGACCCGCGCCAACCGGCTGCGGCGCGACGCGATGACGAGGGGACGGCGGCTCGGACGCACCATTGAACGCTCCAACCGGGCCCATTACTATAACCAGCGATTGGATCGGCGTTAGCGGCGATGTGGTTCGCCAACGCATGTCGATTCAGGGGTGTGACCGCATGGCTGAACCGTCGTTGTGTGTGGCGCTGACCGGCGGGACCGGCTTCGTCGGCCGACACGTGTTGCAACACCTGCTCAATCGCAACCACCGTGTTCGTGCTTTGGTGCGCGACCCGGATCGTCTGACCGTTAAGGACTCGAACGTTCACCCAATCGCCGGTGACCTGTTCAACCGCTCGGCGCTGGCCCAACTGGTCCGCGGCGCGGACGCGGTCGTGCACATCGTCGGGATCATCATGGAAAAGCCCCGTCAGGGTCAGACGTTCGACCGCGTGCACCGCGTGGCCACGTTGAACCTGCTGGGGGCGGCCGGGGATGCGCATGTCAAGCGTTGGGTGCACATGTCGGCGCTGGGCACGCGGCCGGATGCCGTCAGCACCTACCACCGCACCAAGTGGGCCGCCGAGCAGGCGATCCGCGACAGCGGGCTCGACTACACCATCTTTCGCCCGTCGATGATCCACGGGCCGGACGGCGAGTTCATGCAGATGGTCAGGGGGTTCTGGTGCAATCGGTTGCCGCCGTTTGTGCCTTACTTTGGCGCGGGGTTGCTCGGCCGAGGCGGGGCAGGCAAGTTGCAGCCGGTGTGGGTCCAGGACGTGGCGCGATGTTTTGCGGGGGCGCTGACCAATTCCAAAAGCGTGGGTGAGACGTATCCGATCGGCGGGCCGGACGTGTACACCTGGCCGCAGTTTTACGAGACATGCCGGCGTCACCTGCCCCGGGCGCGGAACAAGAGGATCATGGCCGTGCCCGTCTGGTATGCCAGCCTCATCGCCGGCAAGCCGGGCGTCCCGTTCAACCGGGATCAGGTGATTATGAGTCAGGAGGACTCGGTGTGCGGCATCGAGAAGGTGCAGACGGATTTCGACGTTGAGTTGGCGTCGTTCGAACCGACGTTCGCCGAGTATGCCGCATCCATCTGATCTGTTTGGCGGCGGGTCGAAGACCCGTGCGTCTGTCGTCGTTTCACTTTATGATCAGCCGGGGTTCAGTGGGGCCATGCAGCAGTCATGAAACTCAACAAACACACGTTCATCACCATCGGCATCCTCGCGGGGCTCATCCTCGGCGGCGTGGTGGGGCAGGCGTTGTTTGCGGCGTACGAAAGCGACGTGCCGGCCGCCGCGCTGGAGGGGTTCCAGTTCGTCGGCAACACGTTCTTCATCGGCCTGCTCAAGATGATCCTGATCCCGCTGGTGGCGTCGTCGGTCATTGTCGGCGTGGCGTCGATCGGCGACCCGTCGCAACTGGGCAAAGTCGGCGGGCTGACCGTTTTGTACTACTTTGTGACGATGGTGGCCGCGGTGGTGCTGGGCGTGGTGCTGGTGACCACCGTGGCGCCCGGCGATCCGAAGGGCGACGGTTCGGGGATCGGCGCCGATGTCATCGCCCAGGGTGAAGTCGCCTACGCCCAGGAGAGCCAGTCCACGCGGCAGCATGTGGAGGCCAAGGCCCAGGCCGGTCGCAGGGGCGTTCCCGGCGCGCTGTGGGAATCGTTCAGGAACATCGCGACGCAAATGATCCCGAGCAATCCGATCGGCGCCGCGGCCGAGGGGCAGATCCTGCCGGTCATTTCATTCAGTCTGATCTTCGGGATTGTGCTCGCCGTGATCGGCCCGCGGGGCCGGCCGCTGCTTAGTTTCTTCGACAGTCTCTTCGGCGCGATTATGAAGCTGGTGGACTGGATTCTTCTCATGGCGCCGATCGGCGTGTTCTGCCTGGTCGCCTGGACGGTCGCCCGACTGGGGGCGGCTGAACTGTTAAAACCGCTGATCTGGTTCATGCTGACCGTGATCGCGGGCCTGGCGATCCATGGCCTGATCGTGTTGCCGCTGGTGCTGTGGCTGTTTGGCCGAGCCAATCCGTTCGTGTTCATGCACCAGATGCGCGACGCGTTGATGACCGCGTTCGGCACCGATTCGAGTTCGGCGACACTGCCGGTGACGATTGAATGTGCCAAACAATACGGCGGGGTGAGCAAGAAGTCGGCCGGGTTCGTCCTGCCGCTGGGCGCGACAATCAACATGGACGGCACCGCGCTGTACGAGGCCGTCGCCGTGATCTTCCTGTTCCAGTGTTACGGCATTGAGTTGGGCCCCGCGGAGGTCGGCATCGTGGTGGTGACGGCCACACTGGCGGCGGTGGGCGCCGCGGGTATCCCCAGCGCTGGCCTGGTCACGATGGTGATCGTCGTCGAAGCGGTGAATAATTCGCTGGGTCCGAGCGTGCCGACCCTGCCGCTGGCGGCGGTGGGGATCATCCTTGGCGTGGATCGTATTCTGGATATGTGCCGCACCACGGTGAACGTCTGGGGCGATTCGGTCGGCGCCAAGATCATCACCCGCATCGCACCTGATGTACCGACGTGAAACCGCTTGCAGCTTGGCATTTGACGAAGGAGAACCTTATGCCCCGCATGATTCGTCACGAAGCGACGGGCCCACTGGAAGTCAAACCGCAGGAAAAAAGTGTCTGGGTCTGCATGTGTGGTTTGAGTCAGAACTACCCGATTTGCGACGGCTCGCACAAGCTGGCTCGCCAGGAAGAGCCGGGCAAGTGTTACGTCTATGACAGCCAGCGTCAGAACGTGGTCGAGGTGAGGGACGACGGGTGACTGTAGTGGTTGGTGGTTGACGCCTGCGCCGACGCGCCGCGTTCGTCAAGCACGAACCCAAATCGTTCATTCTCTCGCAGCGGCGCAGAGCACGCCAAGGTCTGGATCAATCGCCCCCGCCGCAAGGCGGGGGTGACACCGCTTTACAGGCGGGTAAGAACCCCACCGTTGCGGGTGGGGCTGTTGGTTTTAAGAGCCTCGCCCCGGTGACGTTGGCGGTTGAGCTTCGCCGGGCCGAGCAGCTCACACGAAGCCGGGTCGTGCAGAACGGTGGCGATGCGACCGGGCAGGTCGGTGTCCACCTTCACACGCAGCGCGTTGACGCGGAGCTGTACCACCCGGTTCTGCTCATGGACTTCAATGAAGACGTGTGCGGCCCCGCCGCTGCCGTTGGCCGCCGACTGGCGCAGCAGGGCTTTGAGGTTGGCCAGCGCGCCCTTGGGCGCCCCGTTGTGG
>JAZGCX010000364.1:0-3827 GCA_036477175.1 Phycisphaeraceae bacterium | reverse complement strand
TCACCTTGATAGTTTGACGGGGTTGTACGTTGTCGTCGATGTGGATGTCGAAGATTTCGTCACCTTGCAGGCCGAGGGACTCGGCGTTTTGGCCGTCCTTGTAACACAGCGGCAGGACGCCCATGCCGACGAGGTTGGAGCGGTGGATTCGCTCGAAGCTCTCGGCGATGACGGCTTTGACGCCGAGCAGGAAGGTGCCCTTGGCGGCCCAGTCACGGGAACTGCCCATGCCGTAGTCCTTGCCGGCCAGGACGATCAATGGGATGCCGGCTTTCTGATAGTTCATGGCGGCGTCGTAAATAAATGAGGCCTGAGGCCTGAGGCTTGAGGCTTGAGGCGTGGGGCTTGGGGCTTGGGTGAAGTCGGTGGTGTAGCCGCCTTCGGTGCCGGGGGCGAGCTGGTTGCGGACGCGGATGTTGGCGAAGGTGCCGCGTGTCATGACGCGGTCGTTGCCGCGGCGGGAGCCGTAGCTGTTGAACATGGACACGGGCACGCCGCGGTCGATCAGGTACTGGCCGGCCGGTGACTCTTTGTTGATTGCGCCGGCGGGGCTGATGTGGTCGGTGGTGACCGAGTCGCCGAGCTTGACCAGGCATCGTGCGGCGTGGATCGGTTCGATCGGTGCCGGTTCGGGCGACAGGTTTGCGAAAAACGGCGGCTCCTGGATGTAGGTGCTGTTGTCGTCCCAATCGTACAGGTCGCCGCCGGTCGTTTCGATGGCCCGCCACTCGTCGGCGCCCTCGAAGACGTTGGCGTACTGGGCGGTGAACTGGTCGCGGCTGACGCAGGTGTTGATGAGTTTCTGGATCTCGGCCTGACTGGGCCAGATGTCTTTCAGGTAAACGCCCTTGCCGTTGGGGGATTGGGCGATGGGGTCTTTGGTGAGGTCGATATCGACGGTGCCGACCAGCGCGTAAGCGACGACGAGCGGCGGCGAGGCAAGGTAATTGGCCTTGCAATCGGGGTTGATGCGGCCTTCAAAGTTGCGGTTGCCGGAGAGTACGGAGGCGACAACGAGGTCGCGCTCGTTGACCGCTTTGGAGATCGGTTCGGGCAGCGGGCCGGAGTTGCCGATGCAGGTGGTGCATCCGTAGCCGACGAGGTTGAAACCCAATGCGTCGAGGTCTGCGGTAAGGCCTGCCTTGTCGAAGTATTCGGTAACGACCTTGGAGCCGGGTGCGAGCGAGGTTTTGACCCAGGGTTTGCGGTTGAGACCGAGCTTGCGGGCCTTTCGCGCGACCAGGCCGGCGGCGATCATGACCTCGGGGTTGCTGGTGTTGGTGCAACTGGTGATGGCGGCGATGACAACGGAGCCGTGCGTGAGTTTGAAGCGTTGACCGTCACATTCAACGGGGACGCCGTCGGTGTCGGGTTCGAGTGTGGCGGTGGTGACGGTGGATGCGCTGGCTGCTGAAGCAGCCGCGCCCAGCGCGGATTGACCGCCTTCGTCCGCGAAGCGGTTGGCCGTGGAATCCGGCGAGTCGCCGGGCTTGGCGAAGGTCAGGGACAGGTCCTGCCCCCACTGAGATTTCATGGCAGAAAGCGGGATGCGGTCCTGCGGGCGCTTAGGGCCGGCCAGGGACGGTTCCACGGTGGACAGATCGAGTTCGAGTTCGTCGGTGTAGGTGATGTCGCGCGCGTCGTCGCGCCACAGGCCCTGAGCTTTGCAGTATTGCTCGACGGTTTGCACGAGAGCGTCGTCCCGGCCGGTGAGCTTGAGATACCTGATCGTCTGCTCGTCCACGGGGAAGAAGCCCATGGTGGCGCCGTATTCGGGGGCCATGTTGGCGAGGGTTGCGCGGTTGGCCAAGGGCATGGTTACCAGACCCGGGCCGAAGAACTCAACAAACTTGCCGACCACGCCGTGCTGCCGGAGCATTTCGGTCACGCGGAGCACCAGATCGGTGGCGGTGGCGCCTTGGGGCAGTGTGCCGATAAGTTTGAAGCCGACGACTTCGGGGATGAGCATGTAGATGGGCTGGCCGAGCATGACGGCCTCGGCTTCGATCCCGCCGACGCCCCAGCCGACGACGCCCAGGCCGTTGATCATCGTGGTGTGGCTGTCGGTGCCGACGAGCGAATCGGGGTAAAGCAGCAGGTCCCCACGATTCGCTGCGCTCGTCGTGGGGCGTGGGGTGCTTTGCCAAACCACCTTGGCCAGGTATTCGAGGTTGACCTGGTGAACGATGCCGGTGGCCGGCGGCACGACGCGGAAGTTGTCGAACGCGGACTGACCCCACTTGAGGAACTGGTAGCGTTCGCTGTTGCGCTCAAACTCTTTCTGCGAGTTGATGGTCAAGGCCATGCCATTGGCGAAGGCATCGACCTGCACGGAGTGATCGATCACCAGGTCACAGGGCACCAGGGGGTTGACCTTCTGCGCCTTGCGAGGGTCGCCGGTCATGCGGACCATGGCGGCGCGCATGGCGGCGAGGTCCACGACGGCCGGCACGCCGGTAAAGTCCTGCAACACCACCCGGCCGGGCATGAAGGGGATCTCGGTCTGGCCGACGTTCCGGGCGTCATAGGCGGCCAGAGCGCGCACGGCGTCTTCGGTAACCACGTAGCCGTCGAGGTTCCGCAGGCACGCTTCCAGCAGGACCTTGATGCAATAGGGCAGATGTGTGACATCGCCGAGGTCGCTGAGCGCATCGAGGCGATAGATGGTCTTCGAGCCGACCGGGGTGTCGATGGTTGTCCGGGCGTTGAACGGGTTATTCATTGGGATCGTCTTTCTTCGCGGGACTAAGCGTCGCACCTGATCGTAGCATTGGCTGAAACAGCGGGCAAAACCGAAAATGGCGTCGTGGACGTAGAATCTGCGGCGATGAGCATGCGTCCCATTGTGCTTCTTGGCCCGACCGGCGGCGGCAAGAGCGAGCTGGCGGTGGCGCTGGCCGAGCGGCTGGACCGCCAAAACGGTCAAATCATCAGCGCCGACTCGATGCAGGTGTACCGCCACCTCGACGCTGGCACGGCGAAACCGCCGCCACACTTGCGGGGGCGTGTGCCGCACCACCTGATCGACCTCGTCGAGCCGACCGAGCGGTTCACCGTCGCCGACTGGCTCCAACGGGCCGATGCGTTGATCGAGCGGTTGCTGTCGCAACAGGTGCGGCCGATCGTCGTGGGCGGGACGAATCTGTATATCAAGGCGTTGCTGGAAGGCCTGTTCGACGGGCCGCCGCACGATCCGGAGCTTCGCGCCCAACTGGCCGCCCTACCGGCTGCGGACCTGCACGAACGATTGGAACAGATCGACCCGGCCGCGGCCGAGCGGATCCATCCGAACGATCGCAAACGGCTGACCCGGGCGTTGGAGGTTTTCGAGTTGACCGGCAAGCCGATCAGTCAGTGGCAGCAGCAGTGGCAGAACAGTGCGGAGTCGCCGGCTCGCTACAGACATGATCCGATCCTCATCGGTCTGGATTGGCCCGTCGAGGAGATCAACAAACGTATCAACGCGCGGGTCAAACAGATGTTCTATCCCGCCGCTTGCGGCTTCGCCAGCGAATCGCTGCCCGACGAAACCCGCCGTCTGGAAGCCTCGAACCTGCTGGGCCCCCAGGCGCGTGAAGCGCTGGGTTACAAGCAGGTGCTGGATTGGCTCGGCGGCCGGTGCACGCTCGACCAGGCGTTCGAGCAGACCAAGATTCTCACCCGCCGGTTCGCCAAACAGCAGCGGACGTGGCTCCGGCGCTTCGTCGGCGTGCGGTGGCTGGCGGCGGCGGAACTATCACCGACCGAGCTGGCCAGCCGGGCCGTCCAGATGGTCCAAAACCCCGCCGAGCCCCGGTAAACGGCCGATCGGCGAAGGCCAACGGGGG
>JAZGCX010000363.1:0-3602 GCA_036477175.1 Phycisphaeraceae bacterium | reverse complement strand
CCACGTGTGCCCTGGAGTTCGCTCAGCTTTGGCACCCGCCGTGGCTGCAGATGATCCGTTCGACCTTTCTCGGCCGGGCGGTCCTGGGCACCACGTTCTCGTGGTGGGATTTGCCGATCTATCCGGTCGGGTGTGCATTGGGCTGGCTCTGGCTCAGGGGATTGTGCAAGTGGTGCGATCGAGCGGCCGGCCCACCCGCCCACTGATCGTGTCCCACAAGCGACAATCTGCCCTGCGTGGTGGCCGCAAATGAGACGATCCGCAGTGCGACAGGTGCCTTGGGTTACAATGGAGTGATCGGGCGCGATCGCCTGCTTCTTTTCCACGTTGAATTTACCCCGGAGGCCAACCGCCATGCTCGATCCCTTTTATGGTTTCTCATCGCTCCGTCACGCCGTCCAGGCCGACGCATCCGCCAGCCGGTCGCGCAACGCCGCCGACCGCGCCGCACGCAGTGTCCGCAGCCTCGAAGACAAGCTCGACAAACTCACGCTGGTCTGCCTGGCCATGTGGTCCCTGATGCAGGACAAGACCGGTGTCACCGAGGACGAACTGCTCGAACGTCTCAAGATGCTGGATCTGATGGACGGCGTCGCCGACGGCAAGGCCACCCGCACCGTCGCCAAGTGTCCCAAGTGCAACCGCACCATGTCCCCTCGCCACAAAAAGTGCCTCTACTGCGGCTACTCAAACTTGGTCCAAAGCGCGTTCGATGCCATTTAACAACGCAGGCACAAGTCATAAAGCCGGCGATGGTATCGCCGGCTCCGAGAACAGGGGCGGCTAATGGTTGCTTGTCGTGTGCCACCGGCACGGATGCTTTTCGTCATTGCTGTTGCCGTTGCTGTGGCGGTTGGGCCGGCGGTCCATGCCGAGAGCGGACCAAAGGTCCGCACCTTTGCAGCTCACGACAGCCTGGCGATCAAGCCGGATGCGTCCGACGATGCCCAGCAGATGCTCGACGACCTGGCGTGGACGCCGCAGGCGTTTGAGGTGGTGGCGCAGTCAGCAGTGGCGACAGACCCGTTCGACGCGCTGGTGTTGTTTGCGTCGCCGCGGCCGCGGGGCCATGCCACGACCGATCGCGTCGTGCTCGAATGGCATGCGGCGCGGGGTGCCGATGGACACGCCATTGAAGCGCCGGCCGTGCTGGTGATCCACAGCCTGCTGCCGAGTATGGCCATTGGTCGCGCGATTGCCCGATCGTTTGCAAACCGCGGCATCCACGCGTTCATGCTGCACATGCCCGACTACGGCCTGCGGGCGAACCCCCAGGCGCAGCGTGACGGGGCGATGTTCATGCCTCGGTTCAAGCAGGCGGTGTGCGACGCACGCCGGGCCCGCGACGCCATCGCGGCGCTGCCGAACATCCGGGTCGATCACGGCATTGCCATCCAGGGCACGAGCCTGGGCGGGTTTGTGGTGACGGTGGCGGCAGCCCTGGACGGCGCGTTTGATCCGGTGTTGCTGGTGCTGTGCGGTGGTGACCTGTTCGACATGTTTGCGCACGGCCGATTCGATACGGAACGGGTCCGGGCGATGTTGGAAGAGTCGGGCTTCACGGGTGACCGGTTAAGGCAATTGTTGCGGCAGGTTGAGCCGAACCGCCTGGCCCAGCGACTCGATCCGGCCCGTACGTGGCTGTTCTCGGCCGTGGTCGACCGGGTCGTGCCCCCGGCTAATTCCGACGCTTTGGCCAGGACCATCGGACTCGACGACTTGCACCACCTGCACATCGCAGGCGGACATTACACCGCCGTGTTGCAATTGCCGGTGGTGATGGACGCGATGGTGAATCGTATCGAGCCGGCGCCATCGTCGCCGCCATCGTCGCCGCCGGCAGATTGAGCAATTCACGGTGCCTCGTCGATATGAGCACCGCATGGTAATGCGGTACGTGTTTAGCCTGGTTGGGCGGTCACGGGCAGGGATAGCCCCCGCCGCAAGGCGGGGGTTACGTCGCTTCGAAGGCGGACAAGAACCCCACCCTTGCGGGTGGGGCTATTGGATACTTGGTTTACACCTGCGCCTTGGCCTCCGCACGCGTCCGCAGGTTGTCCATCACGTTCATGAAGTTGATGTAGCTGTCGTAGGGCGACTCGTACGGGTTGAAATACTTGTGCACGTCGCCGTTGGCGAAGTACTTGGTGCACATGTAATAGAAGTGGTCGCTGCAGGTCAGCTTACGCCAGTCGGAAATCAGACGGTCGTCGCCGGTCGCCTTGACCGGCCCTTCGAGCTGGTACAACTCGTGCAGCGCGTTGGACTGCATCGCATTGCCCAGCCACGCGGAAAGGTCGCGCTCGGTGTCGGCCCAACTGATCAGGTGCGGCACGTCATACTCGCCCACCGCATCGTACGTGTCGATGCACTGGGTCGGCGTCTTGAAGTCGTTGTCGCCCCGGCCCAGCACCCTGTCCGGCAGGTCTTCAAGAAACTTGAAGATGCCCGTTTCCGCCCACTGGTGTTCGCCGAACGTTTCGTAGTCCATGAACAGGTTGCACACGCACCCGTCGCCGTTGATCCGGCTCACCCACCGGGCGAACTTTTCAGCGGTCAGCGGCCACTCGGCCCAGCTCCGGTTGGAAAAGCGGAACGCGATGTCGTCGCTGAGCCGAAAGTTCTTGAGCATCAGCTTAAGCCCGGGGCAGCCGGGCGGCTGGTAGAGGCAGTTGGGCGACTTTGCCCCGAGCACGTGCTCCGCCCCTTCGGTGAGGATCCCACGATGTCGCCCCATCGAATGGATGTACGCCGCCAGGTCGTTGCTGTAGATCAGCTCCGTATTGCGGAAGACCCGCGGCGTCTGGCCGAACAGGTCCTCGATCATCCGCGTGTGCAGATCAACCTGGGCGCGGAACTCATCCCGGCTGTACAGAAATGCCAGGCTATGGTCGTACGTCTCGCTGAGCAGCTCCACACACCCGGTCCCGGCAAGCTCCCCGAACAGCTTGATCACCGCGGGGCAGTGCTGCTTGAGCTGTTCGACGATGCAGCCGGTCAGCGAATACGCCACCCGGAACCGCCCTTCGTGTCGCCGCACCAGCTCCAGGA
The DNA here is from genome assembly GCA_036477175.1 of Phycisphaeraceae bacterium. Taxonomy (GTDB): domain Bacteria; phylum Planctomycetota; class Phycisphaerae; order Phycisphaerales; family Phycisphaeraceae; genus JAZGCX01. The sequence goes on along the minus strand of JAZGCX010000363.1, from coordinate 551 downwards.
TCAGTCGCGTCGCCGGCAGGTAGCACTTGTCGGCCACCTTTTCGATGATCTGCGCGTTGCGCTCGTCATCGAAGTAGTTCGGATCACTGTCGAAGACGCTGTACCGGCGCAGCCGCGGCGGCTGGTGAACCTGGAAGTACATGCAAACCGATGCCATGCCTGTGTCGCCCTGATTCAGAGGTGGCATACAATGCCCGCCAACCCCTGTTGCCGGGGACCCGCCGTCAGCAGATGCCGGCTTTGTTATACTACTTAATTCTACCAACTGCGAACGCAGGCACGTGATCGACCCCGGCCCACGGATTGAACATGCTCACCAGCCGCGACATCCGGCAGCAGTTCATCGATTACTTTGTGAACAAGCGCGGCCACACGTTCGTGCCTTCGTCGCCCGTCGTCCCGCATGACGACCCGACGCTGCTGTTCACCAACGCCGGTATGAACCAGTTCAAGGACCTGTTCCTGGGCACCGCCGCCGCCCAATACACTCGCGCCGCCAACACCCAAAAGTGCATCCGCGCCGGCGGCAAACACAACGACCTCGAAGATGT
>JAZGCX010000362.1:0-4459 GCA_036477175.1 Phycisphaeraceae bacterium | reverse complement strand
TGGACCAGGCGTTCCAGCTCATCCAACAGGCCAGGCGGCCCATCATCCTCGCCGGCAACGGTACGATCCGGAAGCGCGCCAGCAAACAGATGCGCCGCTTCTGTGAACGAACCGGCATCGGCGTCGTCAGTACGTTCATGGCCAAGGGCAGTGTGGACATGGATGCGGATTACTGCCTCTTCACGGTCGGCTTGCAGACCAAGGACCTGATCACCTGCGCCATTGACGCGGCCGACCTGGTCATGACCGTCGGCTACGACATGGTCGAATATCACCCCAGACTGTGGAACCCGGCCAAAGACAAACGCATTATCCACATCGACTTTCTCCCGACCGAAATCGACGCGCACTATCAGCCCGAGGTGGAGTTGGTTGGGGACGTTGCCCTTACGCTGTCGATGCTGAACGAACGGGTCGAAGCCCACGACGGCCTGAGGTTTGACTTGGAGCAGCAGGCGAGCACCCGGCGGCTCATGCTCCAGGACTTTGCCGAGCACAAGGATGACGCCACCGAGGGATTGATCCGCCCGCAGAAGGCCGTCTGGGACGCACGCCGGGTCATGGGACGCGGCGACATCCTGCTCTCCGACGTGGGCGCGCACAAGATGTGGATCGCCCGTTATTACCACTGCCACGAACCCAACTCCTGCCTGATCCCCAACGGCTTCTGTTCAATGGGCTTTGCCCTGCCCGGCGCGATTGCCGCGAAGCTCGTCCATCCCGATCGCCGCGTGCTGGCGATCTGCGGCGACGGCGGATTTCTCATGAACGTGCAGGAGATGGAAACGGCCGCTCGCCTGGGCACACCCATCGTCGTGATGGTCTGGGTGGACGGGGGCTACGGCCTGATCAGTTGGAAACAGGACAACGAGTTCGGCCGCCACACCGATCTCAGCTTCAACAACCCCGACTTCGTCCAGCTTGCCGAATCGTTCGGTTGGATCGGCCAACAGGTTGATCGCTCCGCCGAGTTACAGTCTGCGCTGGAACAGGCGTTCGCCAATGACAGGCCCACGCTGCTGGCGGTGCCGATCGACTACCGGGAGAACCCGAAACTGACCGAACGGCTCGGCAACATCGTCTGCCCGATCTGAATATCCGGCGGGCTCGCCTTGCCCGCTGTGGCGATCCAAGGTGAAAATTGCTGAACGACATTTACCCCTACTACCTCGCCAACAAGCCGGCACAACCCAACACGGCACTTGAGGTCACCGACAAGTACACGGGACAGGTTGCCACGCGGGTGGCGATGGCCGACCCGGCCGCGATCGACCGCGGCATCACCGCGGCGGTCAGGGCGACCGACCCGATGCGGCAGACCAAGGCGTATCAGCGCCAGGCCGTGCTCAATCATTGCGCCACACGTTTCCGTGAACGGTTTGATGAGCTGGCCATGGCGCTGTGCATCGAGGCGGGTAAGCCCATCACCGATGCGCGCGGCGAGGTGGGCCGCCTGATCGACACGTTTCGCATTGCAGCGGAGGAATCGGTGCGGATCTACGGCGAGGTCATGCCGCTGGACATCAGCCCGCGGGCGGCGAATTACACGGGGATGTGGAAGCGCGTGCCCATCGGGCCCTGCTCGTTTATCAGCCCGTTCAACTTCCCGCTGAACCTGGCGGCGCACAAGGTCGCCCCGGCGATCGCGGCCGGCTGTCCATTTGTGCTCAAACCTGCCAGCCTCACACCGATTGGTGCGCTGATCATCGGCGAGACGTTGGCCGAAACTGATTTACCGCAAGGCGCGTTCTCGATCCTGCCGTGCCGGCGCGACGGGGCCGAACTGTTTACCACCGACGACCGCCTGAAGCTGCTGAGCTTCACCGGGTCGCCTGCGGTCGGCTGGGCGCTCAAGGCCAGGGCCGGTAAGAAAAAGGTCGTGCTGGAACTGGGCGGCAACGCCGCGTGCATCGTGGATCACGACGCCGACCTCGATGACGCAGTGGGGCGCAACGTCATCGGCGGGTTCTATCAGTCCGGGCAGAGCTGCATCAGCGTGCAGCGGTTATTGGTTCACCAGGACGTGTACGACACGTTCAAGAAAAAGTTTATTGCGGCGGTTGAGAAGCTGAAGGTGGGCGACCCGAAGGATGACGACACGTTCATCGGCCCGATCATCTCCGAGACCGAAGCCGAGCGGATCGAAAGCTGGATTAACGAGGCCGGCGAACGGGGTGCGAAGGTGCTGTGCGGCGGTAAGCGGGACGGGCGCATGGTGGAGGCGACGGTGCTGGAAAACGTGCCGGCCGGGGTGCGTGTGTCATGTCAGGAAGTGTTTGGGCCGGTGGTGGTGCTGGATAAGTTTGCTGACTTTGATGAAGCACTGAAGCGTGTGAACGCCAGCGCGTTCGGCCTCCAGGCCGGCGTCTTTACACGCGACATCTACAAGATCCAAAAGGCGTGGGACGTGCTGGAAGTCGGCGGCGTCTTGATCAATGAGGTGCCGTCCTGGCGGGTCGATCACATGCCGTACGGCGGCGTCAAGGACAGCGGCCTCGGCCGTGAGGGCATCCGCTTTGCCATCGAGGACATGACGGAGATCCGACTGATGGTTCTGCGTACGCCGTGAGCGCTGAGCCTTCTTCTGCCTGCGGCGTAAAATACCCCCCGTAGGACTCGAACCTACAACCTGCTGGTTAAGAGCCAGCTGCTCTGCCAAATTGAGCTAGGGAGGCAAGGTGTCGTCGGTCACCGCCAATCAAACAACAAAACGATTCTACGATGCAAGTCCGGACTGTCAAGGAATAGGCAGTGGATAGTGGGCGGTGGGTAGTGGGCAGCGGCCGGTCATGTAAAGCCGGCGATGGTATCGCCGGTGTATCGCTGAATCTCTTGCCCCTTTATCGCTTGGCCCTTGCCCCTTGTCGCCTTATGATCGTGCCCGCATGAGATGATCCAGATCAGGTGGCACATGTTTCGAGCAGCACGCAGCCGGCCGAACGCCTTGACCCTTGCCCCTTGGCCCTTGGCCCTGGTCATGGCGGTATCTGCATCTGTTGCCGCATCGGCGTTTGCCCAGGAAGTGTTCGAGCTGGACGAGTCGTACGATTGGCAGCAGCAGACCCGCTATGACCCGGCGACGCCCCGGGGCCGGCTCCAGGCGATCCGCAAGGCCCTGGCCGAAGAACGCTCCGAGGCCGCCCGGGAGTTGGCCGAGCAGTGGATCAAAGAACGCCCGAACGATCCCCTGCTCGTCGAGGCCTACCTGTTGCGGGGCGATGCGAAGGCGGCGCAGCGGCGTTATTACGACGCCCTGTTCGACTACGAGTACGTGGTGCGGCAGTTCACCGCGTCGGAACAGTTCCACACGGCCCTGGCGCGTGAGTACGAGATCGCACGCCTGTTTGCCTCGGGCGTCAAGCGTCGGATGCTGGGGATGCGGATCATCCCCGCGGCGGGCGAAGCCGAGGAGCTTTTCATCCGGATCCAGGAGCGGTCGCCGGGCAGCGACCTGGGTGAGAAAGCGAGTCTGGCGCTTGGCGACTTCTACTTTGACCGTGCGGAGATGAGCGCGGCGGCGGCGGCGTACGACCTGTTCCTGGTCAACTATCCCGACAGCCGCTTCCGCGAAAGGGTGATGCTGCGGCTGATTCAAGCGAGCCTGGCCACGTTCAAGGGACCGCGTTTCGATCCGCGTGGTCTGATCGACGCGGCTGAGCGGATCAAGGCGTACCGGCGCCAGTTCCCCGCGGCGGCCGAGCGGATGGGCGCCGACGCGCTGCTGCTGCGGATCGACGAATCACTGGCATTGAAGATGTACTACAGCGGCGGCTGGTACGAGCGGACGGGCCAGCGGGTCAGCGCGGTGTACCTGTATCGGCGTGTGGTGCGGGCTTATCCGCGCACGATCGCGGCGGGGGCGGCGATCCAACGGCTCGAAGCGCTTGGCGACTCGGTGGTGGAAGAAGAACAAGGCAGCAGCGAGCCGGGCCGTCCCGGCCCCGGCAGTCAAGGCAGCAGCTTGGAGCCGCGGCAGTTGACTGACCCGCCCGAACCCATTGAGCCGACCGTGCCGGAGAACAAGTGATGCGTTCGACTTTCCCTTCCTGCCTCCTGCCTTGGGCCTGCTGCCTCGTGCTCCTTCTGGCCGGTGGTTGTGGGTACACGGCCAAGGAGCTGTTCCCACAAGACGTGCGAACGGTCGCGGTGCCGATCTTCGATAACCGCACGTTCTATCAAGGCGTCGAGTTCGACCTGACCGAGGCCCTCAAGAAGCAGTTGGAGCTGCGCACGCCCTACAAGGTGACCAGCGTGAGCACGGCGGACACCGAGCTGCGGGGCACGATCACGCGGATCGACCAGGATCAGCTCAGCCGGCGTCGTCCCGGCGGGCTGCCGCAGGAGATGCAGGTGAGCATCTCGGTGGACTTCGAGTGGAAAGACCTGCGGGAGAATGAGACGTTACGAGATCGTCGCGGCTTTGTGGCGGTGGGTCGATACGTGCCGACCGACCCGCTGC
>JAZGCX010000361.1:0-4013 GCA_036477175.1 Phycisphaeraceae bacterium | reverse complement strand
TTTGCCCGCAACGACCTTTTTACTGCTGAACAACAGTACGACAGCTCGCTGGACGCGTTCAAGATACGCCTGGGCATGCCGACGCGTCAGCCGCTAATCATCGCACCCTCTGAGGTCATCGTTCCGGAGCCGAGCCTCGATAGTGTCGCCGCTGTGGTGACGGCGTTCGAATTCCGCCTGGACCTTCAGACCACGGCCGACCAGGTGGATGACGCGCGGCGGCAGGTAAAGATCGCCCGCAATGAGCTGCTGCCGGACCTGGACCTGTTCGCCGATGTCACGGTGCCGACGGACCCGGCCAAAGACGAGGGCGGCGTCGACTTCAGCTTGGGCGACGGCTCGTACACCGCCGTGTTCACGTTCGGCTCACCGATTGAACGCACCGTCGAGCGGGCCCGACACCGTGAGTCGCTGATTAACTTCGAACGCGCCCAGCGGTCATACACGCTTCAGCGCGATCGCGTGGCGCAGGAGGTGCGTAACACCGTCCGCGGGATCCAGCAGGCTCGCTTTTCCCTTCAACTGCAGAACCGCAACGTGAAGCTGGCCGAGCGAAGTCGCCTCGGCCTCAAGCTTCAGGAACGGAGGGCACCGATCCGTGACGTGATCAATGCGGAAGACGACCTGCTGGATGCGAAGGACCGTCAGGATGAGGCGGTCCGCAACCTGCGCGTCAGCATTCTGCGGTACCTGCTGACGACGGGCCAGATGCGGGTGTCGTCAGCCGGGCAGTGGCTGGCGCCGGCTAGGCTCGTGCCGCTATCTGAACCTTCGCCCGATGGGCTGGATGAACCAGGCGGCTCACGCGATCCCGACCCCTTGACCGACCGATCCGGCCACGTCAACATTGACCCGCGATGGGTGCAGCCGGTCCGCATCGTCCGACCTATGATGACACCATGAGGTGGAAGCACAATCGAACTAGAACGTCGTTGGCCGGTCCGGCGATCCGCCGCCGGGGCGGGGCGGGCACGTGGGTGATTGCCGCCACGTCGCTCACGGCGGTCATCGCGCTGGGGGTGGGCATCCTCAGCCGGTCCGGCAGTGAGAACGACGACGACGTCGGCTCGCCATCGCAAGCCCCCGAATGGTTTACCGTTGATCACCGCAGCTTCGATCTGACCGTGGTCGCCACCGGTGAACTTGAAGCCAAGCGGCAGGTCGAGGTCAAAAACCGGGTCCAGGGCGAAACGACCATCGTCGAGCTGGTCGAGGAAGGCACGTCCGTCAAGGCCGGCGACCTGCTGATGAAGCTGGCCGACGACGACATCCGTGAGCGGATCGAGCAGGAAACGCTCCGAGTGGAGGAATCGCGGGCCAACAAGGTTGCCGCCGAACAGAATCTGGCCATTAAACAGAGTGAAGCCAGCAGCGACCGAAAAGCGGCCGAACTCAAGCTCGCGCTGGCGAAACTGGAGCTGGACAAATGGACCAGGGGCACCGTGCCGCAGAAACGTCTGGAACTGGAACTGGCGCTGGCGAGAGCCCAAAGCGACGTGGAGCGAACGGCGCGCGACTATGTGCTGAGTCAGGAGCTGTTTGACCAGAAGTTCATCAGCGAAAGTGAAAAGGATGACGACTACATTCAGATGATCGAAGCTCAGGCCGCGATCCAGACCGCCAAACTGAACATCGAGGTGTATGAACAATACTCCTACCCGATGGACGAGCGCAAGTTCACCTCGGACGTGGAGCAGGCCAAGGGCGAAGTCGACCGCACGCTCCAGAAAAATGAGAGTGAGCTGGAGCGGCTGCGGGCCGATCTGGAGAGCAAAACCCGGTCACTGGCGATCCGCGAGTCCCGGCTGGCCGACCTAGAGGAGCAACTGGAAGCGACCGACGTGCGAGCGCCGCAGGAGGGGTTGGTGGTGTATGCAACGTCGGCGGGCTCCCGCTGGCGGCGCGGCAGCGAGCCGATCCAGCAAGGCCGACGCGTCCGCTACAACGAGTCGCTCGTGATCCTGCCTGATACGCGGCAGATGGTCGCCGTCCTGCGGGTCCACGAGGCGATGCTGCCGAATGTTGAAATCGGCCAGGACGTCGCCGTTACGATCGACGCTCGACCCGGACTGCCGATGAATGGAAAGGTCTCCCAGATCGGGGTCATGGCCGAGGAAGGCGGGTGGCTCAACCCGCAGTTGCGCGAATATTCCGTCCGCGTGGACCTGCCGCCGCAGACCGATCCTGACGAATCATCGGGACTCAAACCCGCGATGCGATGCAGGGGCGAGATCCTGGTCGGTCGCGTCGAAAACGCCGTCGCCGTTCCGGTCCAATCGGTCTTTACCGAAGGTGACAACCGGTTCTGTTACCTTCGAGCCGGCCGAAACCGCGTCCGCAAGTGCTCCGTGAAAATCGGTCGGGCCAGCGATACCTTCGTCGAGATTCACGAGGGCCTGTCCGACGGCGATCGTGTGCTGTTGCGCAACCCAAGACCGGGCGAGGTGGTCAGAGGCTGACCGGTTTGCGTTTTCGCTGCGGCGCCGGCAGACGATCACCGATCACTCGAAATGTTTTATACGCATCCCGGATAAAGGTTGCGCGTTGCGAGACGGAGCACCGCATGTGAATGCGGTGCTGGCCCCGCCTTGCCATGCGGGCTCACGTCGCACCAACGCGCCGTTTTTGCCTGGTTCCGGCTCACTTGCATTGGGCAAACAGTACCGGGGGTACGGGCACTTGCTATGGCGTGGTCCTGTGTGCCCACGGAGGGCCTTCATAGAGGCCGCTGCCTTCGGTGAGCACGTATACCGGCAGCAGGAACAGGTCGATCCCGAACTTTACCGGCTGGAGGCCCAGTCCCACCGCGTTCGTGAGGTGCCAGTTGCGGGCATCGGCACCGTACAGCGCCGCGTCAAACTGTGACAACGAGGACGGCGGATCGGTCACGTCCACGTAGGTGTCGTCGATCGGCACGTCGCGGAAATAGATCGGGTTGTGATGCGTGCGGCCGTCGGCGGGGCCGACGGTGATCTTCGGCCAACTCGCACGGTCGTCGAACGCATGGGCCGAAGCGCCCCTCACAGGCTGCAACAGCGGTTCGGCAACGGTGGTGTTCTCACTATTGTCCAGCGACGCGGCGATGAACACCGTCAACGGCACGTGTGATCTCGGCGAGCTGGGGTCCTCCGGTTCGAACAGCGGCTTTTTATCCTCGAGCACCTTGTAGTTCTGCACTTCATCCGTTCCGGCGCAACCAACCATAACCGCCGCCGCAGTCAGCACCGTTGACCATAGAGCTGTGCTTCTCATGTCGCGTGTCTTCCGTGTGTGGGGCTCCGCTTTGAATATAGCACGTCCAGGGTGGCAAACCAACCGGGGCTATGCCGATTGTTTCATCGGCCGATCTTGATCGACACGTTTACTGGAGGCTACAGTAGGGCCATGAAGACCTTGATTATTTGTTGCTCGCTGAATCCTGAGAGCCGCTCGTCGATCCTTGCCCAGCATGCCCTGGCCCACCTCCAGTCGGCTGGCGCGGACGCCGAGCGGATCGACCTGGCTGACCTGGACCTGCCGCTGTGCGATGGTGCGGCGGTCTACGACAACAAACGGGTGCAACGGCTCGAGGCAACCATTACCCGGGCTCGGGCGGTACTCCTGGCCGCTCCGGTTTACAACTACAGCGTCAACGCGGCGGCTAAGAATCCGATCGAACTGACGGGTCGGGCCTGGGACGAGAAGATTGTCGGTTTTCTTTGCGCCGCCGGCGGACACGGCAGCTACATGTCGGTGATGGGGCTGGCCAACAGCCTGATGCTCGACTTCCGCTGCCTGATCATTCCGCGATTCATTTACGCTGCCGGTGACGCCTTCGATGACGGCGGCCTTGCCGACGAGAACATCAAAGGCCGGATCAAGGACCTCTGCCACGAAACCCTTCGCCTTGCCGCCGCCCTGAACGCCGCGCCCGCGAATCGGTAGCGCCGCCGCGCTCGGGTCATTGCGGACACCATGGCCCAGGGCTACACTGCGTCGCTTAATTCCTTCGCACCGCGCCCAAAGGTCCGATC
>JAZGCX010000360.1:0-3772 GCA_036477175.1 Phycisphaeraceae bacterium | reverse complement strand
ATCGCGTCGTCCGCAGTCGTGTGTGAAATGAAGATCTCCGCGGCGTTCATGGAATCGAACCGTAACCCAAGGGTTCGCCCGTGCACGGAAAGATAGGTTAGTCAAAACCCTCGCCGGGCACAAGCATGTTCCGGGCTTGCGGGACGGTACCAGCGAGAACGCCACGATATGCACGGCGTTGCTCACGGATCTGGTCGCACGTGTAGTGAAGCCGGCGAGATGTGCAACGAGGCGACCGACACCTGCGAATCCGGACAGTGTGGACAAAAAAACGACCCGTGCACCGTCGACGAAGACTGCTGCTCGCTCAACTGTCGGCCCAGCGGCAAGCGACGGGCAGTGGGCTCGCTTGGTCCTGTGGCTAATCTGGAGGGCTCTTGTAACGGCCACTATGGGGCGTATAATCGGGTTTGTTTAGGTACAGTTTTTTAGGCGACGTGCCCGAGTGGACTAAGGGAGCGGATTGCAAATCCGTGATTCGTCGGTTCGAATCCGACCGTCGCCTGTAGCCACATGCTGTGCTGCCTAAGAGCTTGGCAAGAATGCGTGCAATTCGGGTCGGAAAGTAGTACCATTGGTACAGATGCACCTTTCAGAATGTTGCGGGGGGATCAGCGGGAAGTGCCTAATTTGGGGTGAATGTTTTATCCTACTCGGAGGAGGTTTTGCGCGGTGAGAACCACAATGAACAGACAAGCGGTTTGGATGGCAGCATGCGTGGTTGGTGCAATGCTGATGGACTTGCAGACAGCCTTGGCCCAGCCGGTGAATGACAACTGTGCGGATGCGATCGCTATCTTCGACGGATCGACTTCCTACAACACGACCGGGGCCAACACCGATGGGCCGGACCACGGCAGTTGCCAGTTTGACGGTCAGACCTACAGCGACATCTGGTACGAATACCTCGCGAGCTGCACTGGTGAGCTGATCGTGAGCACGTGCAACAGTGCCTCGTATGACACCGACCTGGTCGTCTATGACGGCTGTGACTGCGGCAACCTCTCGTTGCTGGGTTGCAACGATGACGCCGGCGGATGCGCGGGCTTCACTTCGGAGGTGACGGTGAACGTAGTTGAGAACAATTGCTACCTGGTCCGGGTCGGCGGTTGGCAGTCCGGTGATCAGGGTTCCGGCACGGTGACGCTGACCTGCATCGAGGAAGGCGAGATCGTGGGAGCCTGCTGTGTCGACGATCAATGCCTCGGCATTATGACCCTGGACGAGTGTGCGGCGATTGAGAATAGCGAATTCCACGAGAACATCCTGTCGTGTGTGCCTGATCCGTGTACTTTCGGGGCCGGACCCGATGTGATTTACCAGAACGCCACCTCCATCCAAAACTTCGGATCTGTGGGCGGCATTCGGGGGTACATACTCGATAGCTTCACCTGCAACGTCGGGAATATGGACCTGCTGTGGGGCAACGCGCATGACGGGACACCCGTTTTGGCCATGAATGCCTACCGATTGCACGAAGGGCGGCTGGAGCAGATCGGGATGTCGTGGGTCAAACATGCCTGCTGCGCTGCGGCGGGCAGCGGGTGCGGCCTGGCGTGCAACGGAAACGGCGGCTCGGTGCTAGGGGTAGGGTGTCGCGACGTCTACAGTACCGGATGGAACGGCAATCAGGATCGCCTGGGGCCCAGGTCGGACATAAACGCCTTTAGCGGTGATCTGTTGCCCGCCCCCGGAGGCTCGGGCAACGCCATCTTTAAGCGGCTCCAGGTCAGGGAAACCGACCTGACCCAGTCCGGGTCCGGCGCGCTGTACTTTGTTGAGGGTGTCTACGTCGGCTCCGATGATGCAGCTTTCGGAAATTGGCTCAACAACGCCTCTTATCGGCGCGTGACCGTGGGCAGCAATTTCAATCTCAGTCCTACCGGCTCGATGGAGATGACCGTGCCGGCCATCTTTGCCTGGCTCGATCACGGCAACGGCGCTAATACGCCCGACCCGACCGTCCAGATCGTGGAGGTCGATGTCCCCGGGGAGGGGCGGTTCTACCTGGCCACCAAGGTCACGGATCTGGGCGGCAACGCATGGCGGTATGCCTACGCGCTCTACAACCTCAACTCGCACCGCAGTGGTGGTTCGTTCAGTGTGCCGATCCCCGTGAATGTCGACGTCGAGAACGTCGGGTTCAATGATGTGGACTACCACTCCGGCGAGGTCTACGGCAACACCGACTGGAATAGGGCCTTCGACGCCCAGAGCGTGACGTGGTCCAGCCCGCGACCATTCGACCAAGACCCGAACAGCAACGCACTGCGCTGGGCCACGATGTACACCTTTTGGTTCGAGGCCAACACCCCCCCGCAAGACGCGGAGGTCACCATTGGGCTGTTTCGGCCGGGCAAGCCTGATACGGTTACAGCGATGAGCCAGGCACCATCGCCGGGGAAGATAGATTGCCCGGCGGACCTCGACGGCGATGGATCCGTAGGTGCCGCCGACCTGGCCAATTTGCTCGGCGCCTGGGGCCCGAATCCCGGACATCCGGCTGATTTCAACGGTGACGACGTCGTTGGCCCGTTTGACCTCGCGATTCTGCTCGGCGCCTGGGGACCGTGCCCATAGCAGGACTGAGTGCTGAGTGCTGAGTGCTGTAGCGCCCTGCGTCTCGCTGGGCGCCGTCCGGCGGGACGCCGGACGCTACGGCTGGGTTCGTGAAGTAGGCGCTGCGGAGGTGCACATGCGGGGATCCCGATGTACATCGGGACTGTTGGCGGCAGTCATGCTGGTGAGCTGTCAGTGTGGCCCCGGCGGGCCCGACAGTTCTAACAATAATGACAATGGCGGCAACGCCAACGACAACGGCGGCACCGGCAATACGATTGACGATTTGCCCGATTTGAGCGACGACGATGTGCTCGGAACCGGCGAAGGTGATGACGTATTTGTGCCGGGTCTGGTTCTCATTGGATTCGATCAAACCATTACGGACGATCTGCTTTTGCAACTCGCCGCCAGCACCGCCACTTCTGTCAACGGCGAACTGGTCGACGTGATTCCCGACATCCAGGTAATCACCGTGGCGATCGAACCGGGCAGCGAACCGAGCACCATCACGCTCGCAGAGCAACTCGAAAATGTTGATTATGCGGAGGCCGACTTCGCAGGCCAGGTGGCGGCGGCGCCCGCGAAGCGGGCCGAACCGGCTGCGCCGGCGCTTGGACCCGCTGCGCGGGTGGATGACTTGATCCCATCCGCCAACTCCGCGAAGTTCGCCCAGTATCAGTTGTTCGTGACCAATGCCATCAAAGCACGCAGCATCGCGAGCTCCGGGTCCGGCGGTGTGGCTGTCGCGGTCTTGGACACGGGATGCGCCGTCAACCATCCGGAGTTCGCAGGCAGCGCGATCTTCGAAGGCGCCAATTACATCTCCGGCGGCAGCGACATCAGAGACGATTTTCCCGGCGGACACGGCACCGGTGTGGTGAGCCTGCTGTCAGCGAGCGTCAATTCCGGTGAGATCGCCGGGCTGCTGCCGGGCTTCGAGGTCACCGTGCACAAGGTTTGTGACGAGTCCGGCTTTTGCACACTCGATGCGGCGGTGCTGGGCATCATTGGCGCGCTCAACGGCAATGCCGATCTGGATATCACCACGTCGGAGGTCCCGCCAGCGGATGTGATCAATATCAGCTTCAGCTTTTCGGCCGATTACAAGTCGCTGGCCCGGGCCGTTTTTGAGGCGGAGCGACGAGGTGTGGTGGTGGTCGCTGCCGCGGGCAACAACGGCCGAAGTGCAGCGGCGAGTGATGAACGCTTC
>JAZGCX010000036.1:0-8215 GCA_036477175.1 Phycisphaeraceae bacterium | reverse complement strand
GGTGTTCGAGTGCCAGCTCAAACAGGTCCAAAACACCAATGCCCTGTTCAGCCTGCGCGAGCGGCTGTTCGGCCTGGGCACGATCGGCTTCGCCACCGCCGGCACCGCCGTCACCGAAGCCTACTGGTTCATGATCGCCAAACCATTGGACGTCCACCAACACGTCGTGCAAACGCTCAACCGCTATCGATAGGCGTTGCTAAGCCGCAAGCGGCTTTGTGATTGAACCGCTCGCGGCTTAGCAAACTCAAACCAACAATGCCCCGACCCATCATCATCGCCCACCACCTGATCTGGACCGCCTACGGCTGGTGGTTGCCCAACGATCCGCGCGGAAGTTTCTCCAAGACAATCGCCTGTGATATCATCGCCGAACTGGGTGAACTTCATCTTGGGCGGAAAACCGTCCAGCCCGCGTCATTCGACATCCGTGATTTCTACCGTCGCGCGGCAAAAGCGTTAAAGTTTCCGTTGCTGCAACTCGATCGGCGTGAGCGTCAGAACGTCGCGGAAGCGTTCGGCCACATTATCACCGGCCGACAATACACCTGCTACGCCTGCGCGATCATGTCCGATCACGTACATATCCTGATCCGCAAACACAAACACCAGGCGGAACAGATGATCGAGAACCTCCAATCCCAAAGCCGCTTGCGGCTTAGCAAATCTGGGTTCCGCGATCCGGACCACCCCCTATGGACCGGCGGCGGTGGCTGGAAAGTATTCCTCGACCACCCCGACGAGATTCGACGCACAAGCCGCTACATCGAACAGAACCCGATCAAGCGGCGACTGCCCGCGCAGCGGTGGCCTTTCGTTACCGAATACGATGGTTGGCCGCTGCACCCGGGTCACAGCCCCAACTCACCCTACGTGAAGCGCCTTCGCGCCGCGGGGCGATAGCCGTGACGAGTGGCTAGGTCACAAGCTGGTTGACTACGTTCCCCGAGCGCGCACCGACGCGGCGTGACCATCCAGGCCCTCAGCCTCGGCCAGGCGGGCGATCGCCTCAATCGTCTTGGCCGACATGCCGCGGCGGTAACACACCGTACCCGTGCGCCTCAGGAACGTGTACACGCTGATGCCGCTGGCAAAACGCGCGGTCGTCCCCGTCGGCAGGCAGTGACTTGGCCCGGCGTAGTAGTCGCCGGCGGCCACCGGCGTCTGATCGCCGAGGAAGATTTCCCCCCCGTGGCGGGTCTGCTTCAACAGCGCATCGGGGTCGGCCACCGCGAGGTTCACGTGCTCCGACGCGATCGCATTGGTGATTTCGATCGCTTGCGCTTCGTCGGCAACCAGCACGGCCGCCGATCTGTCCCGCAACGCCGATTCGATTGCATCGCGGCGATCGCGCTGCACAAGCTGCCGATCGACCTGGGCGACAATCTGGTCGATCACCTTGCGTGACCACGAGACGACAAAACACTTGCCGGGGTCGTGTTCCGCCTGAGCGATCAGGTCGGCCGCGACCTTCGAGGCGTCGGCGGTCTCGTCGGCGATGGTGACGATCTCCGACGGGCCGTAGAACCCCCCGTCGGTGCCGACGAAGCCGGCCAACTGTGCCTTGGCCAGTTGCACGAAGACGTTGCCGGGGCCGGCCAACATGTCCACGCGTTGCACCCGCTGCGTGCCGAACGCCATCGCAGCCATGGCCTGGGCGCCTCCGATGCGGTAAACGGTCTCGATCCCCAGCATCGCGCAAGCGGCTAACACGATCGGTGAGATGTCGCCCGGCTCTTCGCCGGGCCCGGGTGTCGGCGGCGGGCTGACCACGCTGAGCCGCTTCGGATCGACGCCGGCCACGATCGCCGGCACCGCCAGCATGATCAGCGTCGAGAACAGCACCGCCGTGCCGCCGGGCACCATCAGCCCCGCACACTCCACCGGCGTAAACCGAAGCCCCAGTTCGGCACCGTCAATCGTGATCGGCTCGGGGTCCGGCGGTTTGATGTGCTGCTGGTATCGGCGGACGTGATCGATTGAATCGGCGATCGCATCGCGCAGCGGTGGATCAAGCGATTTCTCGGCCCGGACCAATTCATCGGTGGCGACACGGATGCGGTCGGCATCGAACCGTGGGTCGGTCCACTGCCGCATATACCGCACCACCGCGTCGTCGCCGTGCTGTTTCACGTCTTCGATGATCGCGGCGACGGTCCTGGCGGCATCGCCCTCGGCCGTGGCGGTGGCACGCAAACGGTCCAGGCAGGCGCCAAATGCGGCAGCGCCCTGGTCGGTGCTCATGTCGAGGATCGGCAGTGTCACGCGAGATATCCCATCGTTCGGCAAGTTATCGCTTTCGGGCGAACCGGCCGCCCCGCCGCTGCACCAGACCGCGGATCTGCAGCATGGTCAGGTCGGACTGGACGACCGAAACTTTCAGGCCGGTCGCGGCGGCGAGCTGGTCGACCCCCCGCGTTTCGTCCAACGCTTCAACAATCCGCCGCTGCGAGTCGCTCAGATTCTGGGTAAACAGCGGCGGCGGGTCACGCACCTCGGTGCTGACCAGCGCCGCGTCGGCGGACACACCGGCCTTGAGCAGTTGACCGGCGTCACCCAGCGCGTCGAGGATGTCGGCCGCATTAGTCACGAGCGTCGCCCAGCCCTCGCGGATGATCTTGTGGCAACCGGCCGACGTCGGCGAATCGACGCGCCCCGGCACCGCCATCACCTCCCGCCCGTGCTCCTCAACGCACAGCCTGGCGGTGATCAGCGCCCCGGACCGCGACGCCGCCTCCACCACCAGCACGCCCAGCGACAGGCCGGAGATCACCCGGTTGCGGCGTGGGAAGTTCTCGGGGATCGGCGGCGTCGTCATCGGGAACTCACTGAGCACG
Organism: Phycisphaeraceae bacterium; assembly: GCA_036477175.1. GTDB lineage: Bacteria > Planctomycetota > Phycisphaerae > Phycisphaerales > Phycisphaeraceae > JAZGCX01. Next base: position 5,378 of record JAZGCX010000036.1, on the reverse strand, counting down.
GCACCGCGCCCGTCGGCGATCTGGTCATAAAGCTCTGCGTGCCGATCGGGGTACGGCTCGGCCAGGCCACTGCCCACCACCACGATAGTACGTCCTCCTGCGCGCAGCGCGGCGCGGTGCGCCGCCGCGTCGATACCATACGCCCCGCCGCTGACGATGCACAGCCCGGCCTGGGCACATTGGAAGCTCAGGCGTTCCGCCTGCTCGCGCCCGTAGTGCGTGCACTGGCGTGACCCGACCACCGCCAGGGCCAAGGCATCCTCATCTTGGAGCTGCCCGCGAACATACAGCAGTCGCGGCGGGTCGGGAATCAGCCGCAGCAGCTTCGGGTAGCCCGGGTCCTCCAGCGTCAGCAGCGTCGCGTTGACCCGCTCGATCCATTGCCTTTCCTGAGCCAGTTCGGTCCCGTCGGCCAGCCGGCCAAGGTCCCGACGGACCTGGGCCGCCTTGGTCGAGCTGATCCCGTCAATCTGCTTCAACTGGTCGGTTGTGGCCGAAAGCGTCGCAGCGGCGCAACCAAACCGATCGATGCACCGGCCGATCAGGCCGTGACCCAGCCCTGGGGTGATCATCAGCGTCAGCAGCGCGTTGCTTTCGGCCTCGTCCATGCCCGCAAGTTTACCAGCCGGCGTCCGCTGCATAGCACTAACCAAAAAGCCCGCCCGGGCTGTTGGCCGGGGCGGGCCAGATTTGAGGCGTAGGCTGCGCCTAGCACCCCGTCGGGCTGCTATAGACGCAGCCTCCGCGTACAGTTATCAGTCATTGAATCACCTCCTTTTCGTAAACGGGTTGTTTCCAGCCGTCGCAACCAGCCTCCGGGGCCTGTTCAGGCAACCGGAAACTCGGCCGCCGCCAGAGGATCCATGCTCCGCGACGTCTCACGGAGCACCACGCCCGCCGACCCCTTCAACAGGCCGGCGCTCGGTCGCCGCACGTTAGCCGCCTTCTTCGCGGGGTTGTCCCACTTGGGGCTGACCACGCCACGACGATGTTCTGATTATCGGCGATTGCCGCAGCCCGTCAATGCCCTCTTGAGCCAATCAATGCAAAATCCAAGACTCACCCGGCCCGCGATCCGCGCGTCGCCAGCGGGCTCGGTCCCGGCCGGTCAGTGACTTGTCGTGAGGGAGACGGCCCAGATGGCCTTTAGTTGTCCTCGGGTTTGCCCGCGAGCGCCAGCTTATGCTTGCGCTTGATCAGGTCCAACAACTGGTCCACTTCCGTCCGGTTCCCCGGCGACCAGGTCGCCCAGTAAGTCGACACGGCGCACTTGGCGGACTTGATCCCGTCACGGACAACCTTACCGAGCCGCTTCATCGGCAGCTTCTGGATCAACTGGTCGGTCAGCGGAATGCAGATCACCGGCGAATCGCGCCTGGGCACCAGATAACACAGCGTCTGGCCCTGACCGCCGGAGCCGTCGTGCAGGACATAGTGGATCGTCCACTTCCACGCATCGCCACACCAGTCAAGCGAGCGCTCGACCTCAGCGTAGTCGTCGATCCGCTCAATCAACTGCTCAAAAGGCTGGCGGTACGGTTCCTTGATCGGCTCAAGCAACTGGGTCAGCTCGGGCTGTGACCAGCGGTCCTCCCAAGCCAAGCGGGGCTGTCGGGTATCACAAGTCATCGAAGTCGGTCCCCGGCTCTGAGGAGCATCTGGCCCCGAAGTTTAGCCCGTGACAATCGTTATATTGCTTCGGCCTCGTGGCTGACCCGCACGGGCGTGGGTCAGGGCCGTATCTGGTCCACTGCAAGTTCGTCCCCACCCCTGATTGGCTCACCGGGCCGCCGATGGCCCGTTGCCACAACCTTCGCAAGCCCCCGGATTTACCCGTTCTCTCGCCTCTACGAGACACTTGGGGCCACAGGTTCGGCCACCCGCAGGCCCGATGAACAGCGATCCAATTTCCCCTCGTCGAATTCCCCTGGGCACCCAAAATGCTCATGCCCGCTCAACCCCGCCGGTTGCACAATGGCCGGGTCGGCTCGATCATAGCGGTGATCACAGAGGTGCCACCAAAGCGGCTATCATAGCAGATTGTCAGCGGCCTGGCAAATCGAGCATCCGGTAAATGCAATCAGAACCCGCAATTAGAGTTACGACAACGCGGACCCAGCTCGCCGCAAGCCCTATCCTCGTGGTGATGGCCAAACCGCCGGTCCCAGGCCGGGTCAAAACCCGGCTGATCGGCGCGCTGACGGCCGAGCAGGCGGCCGAGGTTCACGCGGCCATGCTCAAATGCGTCTTAGACCGGCTGGCATCGCTTTGGCCTTGCAAAAGGCGGACCGGACTGATCTTAGCAATGAACGGGGCCGCGGATTGGCCAATCGACGACCACTGGGACCGACTCGATCAAGGCACCGGCGACCTGGGTCAGCGTATCGGTTACGTTTGGCAGGTCCTTGGAGGGGAGCCGGCAGCGTTCTTCGGCACTGATAGCCCGGACATCCCGGCCGACCTGATTGGGTCGGTCGCCTCCGCACTCAACGAGACCGATGCCGCACTCGGGCCGGTGCTCGATGGCGGTTACTGGACAGTGGCCGCGCGGAAGCTGTGCCAGCCGATGTTGACCGGCATCGACTGGGGAACGGATCGGGTGTACCATCAAAGCCTTGCCGCGGCCGAGCATGCGGGGCTGAAGGTTGCCCGGCTCGAGCCGTGGCACGACGTTGACAGCCCCGCAGACCTCACGACCCTGCGGCACAGGATCGCAAACAGTCAGGAACCGCCCCTGGCTGAGCTTCGCCGGACGCTGGACCAGATCTGCAAGGACATCTGGCCATGAATACGCACCGCCCGATCACCGACGCCCCGCCGCAGGCCAAATCGCAAGCCTCACCCCAACCGGCGCCGCAAGTGGCCAACGATCAGCAGGAGCTGGACGTGAGCGGCTCGGTCATCCTCATCGTGGACGACAACACCCAGAATCTGGAGCTGTTGCAGGCCTATCTCGAATCGCTGCCGTGTACGATCATCACCGCCACGGATGGGATCGAAGCGATGAAGATCATCGACGCGCGCCGCAGCGGGGATGAAGCCGGGCCACTACCCGACCTGGTGCTGCTGGACGTGATGATGCCTCGAATGAGCGGTTTTGAGGTCTGCCGCAAGCTCAAGGAAGACCCGACGACCCGGTCGATCCCGATCATGATGGTCACCGCGCTGAACGAACTGGGCGACATCGAGCGGGGCGTCGAATCCGGCACGGACGACTTCGTGACCAAGCCGGTCAACAAACTGGAATTGACGACGCGGGTCAAGTCGCTGCTGCGTGTTCGCCACCTCAAGCGTGAGCTGGACCGCACGATGGCGTACATCCGAAGCATCGACCAAGGCCGCCCCAACCTGCCGGCCGGTGACCGCAACGCCGATCCGATCAGCCCCTAACGCACTTCGATCACCTGCGCAACGGAACGCACACGGCTTATGGGTTGGCCCGTCGCGGGGCACCCCTCGGGGCAGATCGCAGGATAAAGTCAGTCACAATAAAGGATTACGATCGTCAGGCGCATCCGGGCTACGGCGGGGTCGTCAACCGCCGTAGCTGGGCAGTGCCCGCCTGTGCGCGTTGGAACACCTGTGCCGTCCGTGCGGTTCACACCCGCCCGCATCGCCTGTGCCACTTGTGCCATTCGTACGGGCTAGATCGGTCGTAACACACTGTCACAAAAATAATTAGGCCTCAACAGCGCTTTGGACTTGCTCCACCAGACCTCCCATCCGATGTGACCGGTACCGTGAAACGAGCCTGAGCTACGAAGCTCGATTTCCCGGCCGATCCAGGGCCATTTCTTTCCAGCCAATGGTGCGGAGGCCCTTGAGTTGAATTGACAGCGTAGCGTAATGGTTCGTGGTGCCCGGTGGCTCGTCCGTCTGCCGAGTCGCCAGCCCGGCTGCGCCGCGTGAACGGCACGGCAGCACCAAGCCCAAGGACAGGGATTGCTTCGAGGAGACTCGAACACCAAAGCCCGTGCCTGGCCCGGTCGGTTGCGTCAGCATTCAGGTTCACGAGCGCTGAACGGGTCCGAAGCGAGCAACAACCGACGCGACCTAACCAGCACAAGGAGAAGGAGTTACCACGATGAGTCGGATCAACACCAACATTAACTCACTGATTGCCCAACGCGTCCTGGGCCAGCAGAATTCCCGCCTGACCAAGTCGCTCGAGCGGCTGAGCACCGGTCTGGCGATCAATCGCGGGGCGGACAACCCCGCCGGCCTGATCGCCAGCGAAAAGCTGCGGGTGGAGAAAGTCAGCCTTGCCGCGGCATTGGACAATGCCGAACGGGCGGACCAGATCGTCAACATCGCCGAGGGCGGACTCCAGGAGATCAGCTCCTTGCTGATCGAAGTCCAAAGCCTCGTGGAGCAGACCGCCAGCGACGCCGGCCTGAGCCAGGCAGAGAAGGATGCCAACCAGCTTCAGATCGACTCGATCCTCCAGACGATCGACCGCATCGCCGCCACCACCAGCTTCCAGGGGACCAAACTGCTCAACGGCACGTTTGACTTCCAGGTAGCCGCCGTGGACGCCGACGTGGTGGACTTTGAGATCAACGGTGCGAAGATCGCCGCCAACAGCACGCAGGACGTAACGGCGCTCATCACGCAGTCAGCCCAGCATGCCGGCCTGTTCCTCGGCTTGGTCGCTGCCGTGGTAAACACCGGCGCCGACGACGCCGACAGCCGGCTCACCTTCGAGCTGGCCGGCGCCAAAGGCTCCCGTGAGTTCAGCTTTGCCTCCGGCACCGCCATCGCCGACGTGATCAGCACCATCAATCAGTTCAAGTCGGTCACCGGCGTCTCGGCCGTCATCGAGGGCGCCAACTCGGTCAACCTCAAGAGCACCGAGTTCGGCTCGGCCCAGTTCGTCTCGGTCGAGCTCAAGGACGTGACCGCGGGCCAAATCGGCAACGTGGACCAGCAGAATGCGACGAACGAGGCCGTTGCGGCCGGTGCCGCGACCAATTTCACCGCCCTGACCGCCGCGGAACGCGACGAGGGCCAGGACATCGGCGCGATCATCAACGGCGTCACCGCCCGCGGCAGGGGCCTGACCGCCAGCATCAACACCGACGTGCTCGGCATCAGCGTCACCCTGACCAGCGGTGCCAACGGCGCTCAAGGGCTGGGCAGCATCAGCGTGCTGACCATCAGTGGCGGTGGTGCGTCGTTCAATCTCGGACCCACCATCGACCTGAACAACCAGGTGCGACTGGGCATCAAGAACGTGGTCGCACGCAACCTTGGCTCCACGCTGGTCGGCGGCTTCCTCGATGACATCGGAGCCGGCAAGAGCTTCGACCTCAACAACAGCGACCTGGAGACGACGCAGAAGATCGTCGCCAAGGCGATCGACCAGGTCGCCACGTTGC
>JAZGCX010000359.1:0-4312 GCA_036477175.1 Phycisphaeraceae bacterium | reverse complement strand
TCCCCACGGCGAACCCTTCCAGACTCCCAATGAAGTCGCCGACACCACGCCCATCACCCCGGCAACCGAAAAGACCCGGGCCGGCCGCGGTGTGCTCTCCCTGATTGTGCTGATGGTGCTCGGCCTGACGATCGTGATCGTTGCCAGCCGCGTGCTGATCGGCTCGGTGGTTGTATTAGCCGATCAGGTCGGCGTGCCGAAGGTGGTGATCGCCTCGACGCTGATCGCGCTGGGCACGTCGCTGCCGGAACTGGTCGTCGGCGTGATGGCGATCCGCAGGCGCCACCCCGAGCTGCTCGTCGGCAACGTGATCGGCGCGGACATCCTCAACGTGCTGTTCGTGATTGGCGCATCGGCCGCCGCGAAACCGCTGCCGATCATCGACCCCGACCCTGCCGCGGTCGTGCCGCGGATCTTCCTGTACCTGCACCTGCCGGCCATGCTGGTGGTGCTGGTCCTGTTCCGCCTGTTCATTTTTTCAGCATCCCGCCGCGGCCGGTTCGCCCGCTGGAACGGCATCCCCCTGTTGGCGTTGTACGTGGCGTACGTGGTGTTGCAGTACGTGGTGACGCGATAGGTATCGCCGTCTCCGGGGGCGATTGTTGGCGGGCAGCGCCCGGGCTACGCCCCGCCCTCGTCGAACAGGCCGGTGTTACGTAGCTCGTCGGTGAGTGTCAGCCCGAGATGTTCGGCCACTCGTTGTGTGAGTTGTCGGCCCTTTCTGGTGCGCGCCAGGTAGCCGATCTGCAGCAGGTAGGGCTCGACGATGTCTTCCAGCGTGCCGGCGTCCTCACCGAGCGTGGCGGCGATCGCTTCCAGGCCGACCGGGCCGCCCTGGTACACGTCGGCGATGACCTTGAGGTATTTGCGGTCCAGATCGTCGAGTCCCCGTTCGTCGATGCCTTCCATGTGCAGGGCTTGATGGACGATTGGCTCGGTCAGTTGGCCGTCGGCCCTGACTTGGGCGTAGTCCCGGACGCGTCGGAGCAGGCGGTTGGCGATCCGCGGCGTGCCGCGGCTGCGGCCGGCGATGGTCTTGAGTGCTTCCAGGTTGGTGCCGGAGGTGTTCGGAGCATCGGTGTCGATGTTCAGCAGCGATGCGCTGCGTTGCAGGATCTTGAACAGGTCCGCTTCGTTGTAGAAGTCGAGGTTGTGGGTGATGCCGAAGCGCGATCGCATCGGGCCCGACAGCAAGCCGGCCCGGGTGGTTGCGCCGATCAGGCAGAAGGGCTTGAGCGGCAGGGTGATGGTCTTGGCGTGCATGCCGCTGTCCACGGTGATGTCGATCCGGAAGTCCTCCATTGCGGGGTAGAGGTACTCTTCGACAACGGGCGAGAGGCGATGGACTTCATCGATGAAAAGCACGTCACCGTTCTGGAGTTTGGTGAGCGTGCCGACGAGGTCGGTGGGCCGTGTCAGCGCCGGGCCGGAGGTATGCATCAGGTGGGTGCCCATGTCGTTGGCAATAATGTGGGCGAGGGTGGTCTTGCCCAGGCCGGGCGGGCCGTGCAACAGGACGTGCTCCATCGGCTCACCGCGCTGCTTGACCGCTTCGAGTGTGATCCGCAGCTTCTCGATGAGCTTGGGCTGACCGACGTAGTCGTCGATGCGGGTGGGTCGCAGCGACAGGTTGAGCTGCTCCTCCTGCGGCTCGGTGGCAGTGCCTGAAATGATGCGTGTTTTAGCCATCGAGGGTAAGCCACCAAGTCATTGGACCGGGTGAGTGTCGGCTTCAGCAACGACGAGGTCCTCATACGTTTCGCGTCTTCGGATGATCGTGGCTCGCTGGCCATCCACCAGCACTTCGGGCGGTCGGGGCATGGCGTTGTAGTTGTTGGCCATGACCATGCCGTAGGCCCCGGCGGAGAAGACGCACAACAGGTCGCCGCGCGTCACCGGCGGCAGCGGCCGGTCCTGGGCGAGGTAGTCGCCGCTTTCGCAGATCGGCCCGACAACGTCGCACACCTCCAGGCCGGGAAGGTCCATCTGCTTCTGGCGTGTGGCCGGCACGTGCATCGGGGCGACCCGCGTCGGCCAGATGAAGTGGAACGACCCGTACAACGTGGGGCGGATCAGGTGGTGCATCCCGCTGTCAATGATGACGAACTTCTTCCGCACGCCCATCTTGATGTACTGCACACGGGTCAGCAAGGCGCCGGCGTTGGCGGCGATGGTGCGGCCGGGCTCGAGAATGACGGTGCCCCCGCCGTCTTTGAACGGCTTGAGCAGCGGCACGATCTGGGCGGCATAGTCGGCGGCCAGGGGCGATTGGTCCGACTCGTAATCGGCCGCGAAACCCCCGCCGATGTCGATCGTGTTGACCACCTGGCCCTGCTGTCGCAACTCGTCGATCAACTCCAGTGCCCTGGTGATCGCCTCCACGTAAGGCTGCGGGCTGTAAATCGGCGACCCGATGTGCAGGTGCACGGCGGTGAGCTTGAGGTTGGGGTCGTTGCCGTACTTGCCGAAGAATCGTCGTGCGCGGTCGATGTCAACGCCGAACTTCGACTCTTTCTGACCGGTGGCGGTCTTGGCGTGCGTGTCGGGGTCAGCCACGCCGGGGTTGACGCGCAGGGCGGCGCGGCAGACCGCGCCCATCTGCCGCGCGATCGAGGCGATGTTCTCGAACTCGGCCTCGGATTCGACGTTGAAGTAACCGATCTTCGCTTTGATCGCCTGGGTGATTTCGTCGTCCGTTTTGCCGACACCGGCGTAGACCACCTTGCTCATCGGTGCCCCGGCCTGCTGCGTCCGGTACAGTTCGCCGCCGCTGACCACGTCCATGCCGGCGCCGCGGTCGGCCAGGAGCTTGCAGAGGTGGATGTTGCCGCAGCTCTTGATCGAGTAGCAGATGATCGGGTCAAGCGGGGCAAAGGCGTTGGCGATCTTGTCATAGTGCTGTTCAAACGTGCGCCGCGAATAGACGTACACCGGCGTGCCGACGCGCTGGGTCAGCTCGTCGAGATTCACGTCCTCGCAGTGGAGTTGGCCGTCGCGGTAGGTAAAGTGATCCATGACCAGGTTCTGCACGAGCAGGTAGGATCGACGATGATAGTCTGCGTGATGGCGGCGGGCTAGGGGCGGCCGGGTGCAGGGTCCCGCCGCCCCTAGCCCGCCGCCATGGGGATCGGACTTCAGATGGACTGACCTGGAGATGCCGGGATGAAAACCGAATACAAGATCATCCTCCTGTCGCTGGTGTTCGGCATGCTGGCGTGGACGGTTGACGCGGTGCTGGACGCAATGTTTTTCTACGAGGGCACGTTCTGGCAGCTGTTTATCCTGGACCTGCCCGGCCGTGAGCTTTACATGCGGGTACTGCTCCTCGGCAGTTTTCTGGCGTTCGGGTTCATCCTGTCGCGGCTGTGGAGGCGACGGCGGCGGAGCGAACAGCGGTACCGCACGCTTATCGAAACCATCCCCCACGGAATTGAGGAGATCGACGTCTCTGGAATCATCACCGTTGCGAATCCGGCCCATCACAAGCAATACGAGTATGGCGAAGGCGAACTGATAGGAATGTCCATATTGGACTTGGCCGCAACTGCATCCGATCGAGAAGAATTGCGCGATCACTTGAAGTACTGGCTGAAAGCGCAGTCTCGACCTGTTCCTTACTTTGGGAGGAAAAGGACAAAAAATGGAAGGGTTATAGATGTCCAAGTGGACTGGAATTACAAAAGAGATATACAAGGGCAGGTAACCGGATTCATTGCGGTTGTTACCGACATCACCGAGCGGAAGCGGGCGGAGGAGGCCGTGCGGCAGAGTGAACAGCGGTACCGCACTTTGTTCGAGCTTGCCCCGAGCGGCGTGCTGGTCGCGAACTTAGAAGGCCGGATCGTCGACGTCAATCCAGCCGTTGGCAAGACGCTCGGCTATTCGAGACAAGAGTTGATCGACATGCACGTGTGGGACCTTACCCCCGATCCCCCCGAAACGATCAGGAATCATATTGCCGAAATTCTCAAGGGCTCCGAGGATTCTCATGAAGTGGTGAACATCCGTAAAGACGGCAGCAGGTGCGACCTGGTGCTGAAAGAAACCGCCATTCAGTTGCCGGACGGGTCGGACGGGGTATTGGTGGTTTCCCATGACCTCACGGCGCGCAAGCGGGCGGAGCAGACCCGCATGCAACACGCCGCGATCGTCGAGTCCACCGACGATGCCATCGACAGCGTGGCGTTGGACGGCACCATCATGAGCTGGAACGTCGCAGCAGAGCGGCTGCTCGGCTACTCCGCTGCCGAAGCCGTCGGACGAAACATCAGGATGCTTGTACCGCCGGACCGGGCGGAGGAAGCGATGGAGA
>JAZGCX010000358.1:0-2225 GCA_036477175.1 Phycisphaeraceae bacterium | reverse complement strand
GCGAAGTAGTGCACACGCATCATCCAGTCCAGCTCTTCGGGGCTCTGGTCGAGGAACGGTTTGAGCAATCCTCGTCCGGCGTTGTTGACCAGCACGTCCACAGGGCCGTGTTCGGCCACCAGCGCCGCAGCGGCGGGGGCCACGGCGTCGGTATCCGACAGGTCCAGGGGCACCGCCACACTCGGCGCATGTGAGGCAAGCTCACTCGCCAGTTGTCTAAGCCGTTCGGCTCGGCGTGCAATCAGGATGGTGCGGTATCGGCGCGACGCCAGCAAGGTGGCAACCGCATGGCCGATACCGCTGGAGGCGCCCGTCACGATTGCCAGCGGCTGGGGCATGGTGCTGTTATCCCGTTGACCGCACCTCCGGTCAAACCATCACCACCAATGCGCCACCATGGCAGCTTGGGTATATCATTGGGAGGCGTCCGCAGTCACGGCAGGAAACGCTCGACCATGGACTTTCAGTACGGCGAATTCGACGGGCATCCCTTTCCCACGTCCGACAGCCTTTTTCCCAGCCCCAAAGTCATGCAGTTCATCCTGCAATACGGCCAACAGGCGCTGGACGCCATGGACCAGCTCGACGACGAGCCGGGCCAACAGTACATCGAGGCGATGATCGGAGCCGGCCTGCTCGAGCGCGACGCGGACGGCACGCTGCGTCTGACCCCCAAGATGGTTCGCGGCATCCAGCACAAGTCGCTGCTGGAGATTTTTGAAGGGTTGCAGCGCGGCACGCGTGAAGGGCACCCGATCCGGGCGACCGGCCGCAGCGATGAACATGCCGACGGCACACGGCCGTACCAGTTCGGCGACACGCTCAGCGACCTCGACCTGGGCGCGACGATGCGCAACGCGCTTCGACGCCAACATGCCGAGGGTGTTGCACATCGAGGCGACAACATTCGGCGGGCGGGGGCGGTGCCGATCCGGGCCGACGACTTTGAGTTGCACATCACCGAAGGCCAGTCCGACGTGGCCCTGTGTCTGCTGCTGGACCTGTCGGGGTCGATGATTCGTTACGGCCGGTTCTATCAGGCCAAGCGCCTGGCGCTGGGCATGAGCCAACTGGTGCGTGGCCGCTTCCCGCAGGACACGCTCGATTATGTGGGGTTTTACTCGACCGCCTGCCGCATTCAAGAGCGTGATCTACCCCTGCTGATGCCCAAGCCGATCAGCGTGCATGACTACGAGGTGCGTGTGCGGGTGCCGCTGGAGCAGGCCGACGCCGACCCGGACAGTATTCCACAGCACTTTACGAACCTGCAACTGGGGCTGCGGCTGGCACGCCAGACCCTTCACCGCCGCGGCGCCGCCAACAAACTGATCTTCATCATCACCGACGGTCAGCCCACCGCGCACGTGGAGCCGAATGATCCCGGCGGTGGAGAAATGCTTTACCTGCTGTATCCGCCGGCCGAACAGACCGCTACGGTAACGCTCAAAGAAGCGTTGCGCTGCCAGCAGCAGGGCATCGACATCGCGACCTTTGCGCTGATCGAGGACTACTGGGGCATGGAATGGGTCAGCTTCGTCGATCAACTGACCCGCCTGACCCGTGGCATCGCCTACTACTGCTCCAGCGATGACCTGGCGTCCACCGTGATCGAAAGCTACCTGACCGGCAAGAAGCGCAAGAGCTTCGTGAGCTAGCTGATTTCATAGCCCTGCCCGCAAGGGCAGGGTTAACCTCGGCCTCGCGGCCGGGGCTGTTTGATCGTGATCGTTGTTATGCCGGAATCACTTCATATCGAAACGTTTTGCCTCGGCGACTGGATGACCAACTGTTTCGTGGTCCACGTCGCGGCGCAGGCTGGGGCGTGCTGGATCGTGGACGCGGGGGCCGGGCCTGGGCCGATGATTGATTACATCACGCAGCACCGGCTGCAGCCGCAGCAGGTGGTGCTGACGCATGCACACCTGGACCACATTGCGGGTCTGCACGACGTGCGAGCCTCGTGGCCGGACATCCCGATCCTGATCCACAAGGCCGAGCGCGAGTTTCTGACCGACCCGATGCTGAACCTGTCGGTCATGCTCGATCAGCCGATCGTCGCGCCGCAGGCGACGGGATTTCTCGAACACGGCCAAACGCTGGAACTGGACGGGGTGCGGTTTGAAGTGCGTCACACCCCCGGGCACAGTCCCGGCGGCGTCACGCTGTACCAGCAGCAGACAGCGACGGCCATCGTCGGCGACACACTGTTTGCCGGCTCCATCGGC
>JAZGCX010000357.1:0-2718 GCA_036477175.1 Phycisphaeraceae bacterium | reverse complement strand
CGACCACCGAAGTGATCGCGATGGATGAGTCGCCGGTGGGCGCCCTGCGGTCCAAGCCCAACAGCTCGATCGTCCGCATGGCCCAGTTTGGCAAGCCCAAGGCCGGCGCCCGTCGCTGCGATGTGATTATCAGTGCGGGCAACACCGGCGCGTGCGTGGCGGCGGCTCAGATGTCCATGCGACGGCTGCCTTCGGTGCACCGGCCCGGGATCGCCGTGACGATCCCCACGTTTTTCGGCCCGATCGTGCTGTGCGACGTCGGTGCCAACCCCGTGCCCCGGCCACCGCACCTGCACCAATACGGACACATGGCCAGCGTCTACGCCCACTTGGTCCTTGGCGTCGAAAACCCGCGCGTCGCGCTGCTGTCGATCGGCGATGAGGAGGGCAAGGGTACCCCCCTGGTCCGTGACAGCCACAAGCTGATGAAGGCCGACCCCACCCTCAATTACGTCGGCTACCTCGAAGGCCGAACCCTCTTCGACGGCGAGGCCGACGTGATCGTCACCGAGGGTTTTACCGGCAACGTGGTGTTGAAGCTGGCCGAGGGGCTGGCGGCGGGCCTGTTCAAGACAATCGCGCATGAGATCTTCGAGATCGACCCTGAGCTGGCGATGAAGTTCGAGCCGGTGGTCAAGCGCATCTACAAGAAGCACGACTACCACGAGTACGGCGGCGCGCCGCTGCTGGGCGCCAACGGCATCTGCCTGATCTGCCACGGGTCGAGCGAGGCGCGGACGATCACGGCGGCCGTCAAGTCTGCGATGACCTGTGCCCGTCACGATGTCAACGCGGCCATCGTCGAGGCGCTGAGCCGACTCGACCCCGTCCAAGAGGGTGTGGCATGAGCCGGCAACCCGCGTGCAACGCCATGGGTGTGCGCCTGGCCGGCACCGGCATCTCGGTCCCTCAGCGCGTCTTGACCAACGACGACCTGGCGAAGATGGTCCAGACCTCCGACGACTGGATCACCCAGCGCACCGGGATCAAGGAGCGTCGCATCGCCGACGAGGGCACCACGGTGCGGGACCTGGCCCGCGACGCGCTGGTCCAGGCCATCCAAAACGCCGGCATCGAGCCACGCCAGATCGACCTGCTGCTGTGCGCCACGCTGACGCCGGAGATGTGCTGCCCCTCGACGGCGGCGCGGCTGGTGGCCGAGCTGGGCGCCACGCCCGCCGGCGCGATGGACTTGAGTGCGGCTTGTAGCGGCTTTGTTTACGCCTTGAACATCGCGGCCGGCATGATCCAGGCCCGCACCCACCAGACCGTGGCCATCGTCGGCGTCGAGACGCTCAGCAGGATCACCGACTACAACGATCGCCGCATGTGCATCCTCTTCGGCGACGGCGCCGGCGCCGCCATCGTCACCGCAAGCGACGACCCCGGCCAGGGCTGTGTGTACCAATCCATGCACAGCGACGGCAGCCTCTGGCACGAACTGTATTGCCCACGCACCGAAGCCGACCTGCCCGAAGACCACGACAGCTTCAGCGGTACGTTCAACACGTTGCAGATGAACGGCCGAGAGGTGTACAAGTTCGCCGTCACGACGCTCCGGCGGATGATCGACGAGGCGCTCCAGGCCGCCGGCGTCACGCTGCAGGATTTGGCCATGATCATCCCGCACCAGTCGAACAAGCGGATCCTCGAATCGGCCCGCGATCGCCTGGGCCTGCCCCCGGACAAGATGATCATCAACATCGACCGCTACGGCAACACCTCGGCCGCCAGCGTGCCACTGTGCCTGCACGAACAGATTGAACTGGGCAGACTCAAGACCGGCGACCTGGTCCTGTTTGTGGCGATCGGCGGCGGGATGACCTGGGCCACGAGTTTGTGGAGACTGTGATGTCCATCTCGGATTTCGGCGATCGTCTCGATCCTGACAGCGGCCGGTCGCACCGCGAAACGTCGGTCAAATCCGCAATCCACAATCCGCAATCCGAAATTGAATCATGACGCATCAGCTATCGACCAATGCCGCGATTGTCCTGTGTCCCGGTCAGGGCGCTCAGCATGTAGGGATGGGCAGGGCGTGGGCCGACCAATGCCCCGTTGCCGCCCAGACCTTCGCCGCCGCGGACCGGGCGCTGGGCTTCGAGCTGACTCAGACCTGCTTCGACGGGCCGGAAGACCGGCTCAACCGCACCGACATCGCGCAGGTCGCGATCTACACCACCTCCGTCGCGTGCCATCGCGCCCTGGTCGATGCGGGCCAACTGACCCGACTGGCGGCCGCGGCAGGGCTGTCGCTCGGTGAGTTCACCGCCCTGCACCTGGCCGGTGCGTTCGACTTTGAAACCGGATTGAAACTGGTCCGCCTGCGCGGCCAGGCGATGCAGGACGCCGCCGATGCGACGGCCGATCACGGTGGCAGTGGCATGGTCGCGCTCGTTGGCGCGGACGAGGCGCAGGCCGAAGCGCTGTGCGACGAGGCGCTCAATGACCCGGAGAACAAAGGCGACGAAGTGCTCGTGCCGGCCAACTTCAACTGCCCCGGTCAGGTCGTCATCAGTGGCAGCCTGGCCGCGTGCGACCGGGCGCTGACCGTTGCCCGGAAGATCGGCCTGCGCGCCACACCGCTCAAGGTCGCCGGGGCGTTCCATTCGCCGCTGATGCAGCCGGCTGCCGACCGCCTCGCCCAAGCACTCGATGAGGTACAGTGGAGCCATCCGACGATTCCCGTCGTCTCCAACGTCACTGCCCGGCCGCACG
>JAZGCX010000356.1:0-3199 GCA_036477175.1 Phycisphaeraceae bacterium | reverse complement strand
TCGTGGAACAGCAGGTCGTCTTCGGTGATCCCTTTGGCCAGTTCGACGACCTCGGGCTTGGAGTAGTGAAGGCGGATGCCCTTATTGCGTTCCTTGCCGAAGATCAGGGGCTTGCGGTGTTCAAGGTGGACAATGTGGTCTTCCTTGGTGGTCCTGTCGGTGGCAAACTCAAAAGCCCCGTGGTTGAAAATGTTGCAGTCCTGGTAGATCTCGATGAAGGCCGAGCCCTTGTGTTGGGCGGCGCGTTCCAGGATGACCGGCAGGTTCTTGTCCACGTCGATCGCCCGGGCGACAAAGCTGGCCTCCGATGCGAGTGCGAAGGACAGCGGCGAAACCGGCATGTCGATCACGCCCGTCGGGCTGGACTTGGTTTTCTTGCCCTCTTCGCTGGTCGGTGAGTACTGGCCCTTGGTCAGGCCGTAGATCCGGTTGTTGAACAGGAGTATCTTAACGTTGACGTTTCGGCGGAGGGTGTGCATCAGGTGGTTGCCGCCGATGCTCAGGCCGTCGCCGTCGCCGGTGACGATCCAGACGTCCAGATCGGGGTTGGCGATCTTGATCCCGGTGGCGATGGCCGGCGCCCGGCCGTGGATGCTGTGGAACCCGTAGGTGTCCATGTAGTATGGGAAGCGGCTGGAGCAGCCGATCCCGGAGACGAAGACGGTGTTTTCGCGCCTTCTGCCGAGCTTGGCGCAGACCTTGCGCATCTGGTTGAGGATGGCGTAATCGCCGCAGCCGGGGCACCACCGCACATCCTGGTCGGAGGCAAAGTCCTTGGCAGTTAAGATGGGTACTTCTGTGTCGGTAGGCATGGCGGCAGAACGTTGGTTTGTGGGTCGGTTGTTTTTGCCGACCGCCGAGCGGGATATTTCATGCGGTGCCATTCTAGGCGTCCACGGTTACTTTGTGTACGCGGGGTGAGAGCGAATTTCGGTCGCCCCACCGGCCGTTGAGCATCAGGTCGATCGCCTGTTCGATCTCTTCAATCAGGAACGGCTTGCCCTGGACCTTGTTCAGTCCCTTCGCGTCCACCAGATACCTGGCCCGCACCACCATCCGCAGTTGCCCGGTATTCAGTTCCGGGATGAGCACCTTGTTGAATCGGCTCAGCACGTCGCCGAGGTTCCTGGGCATGGGGTTGAGGTGGCGCAGGTGCACGGCTGAGACGCTTTTGCCCGCGTCGCGGGCGTTGTCCACCGCGGTGACGATTGAGCCATAGGTGCCGCCCCAACCCAGGACTAATAGCTGGCCGCTGCGATCGCCATATGGCTCGATCGGCGGGATATCGTCGGCGACCTTCTCGACCTTCTTGTGTCGCAGCTCGGTCATGAGCTGGTGGTTGTCGGGATCGTAGCAGACGTTGCCGGTAATGTGCTCTTTCTCCAGGCCGCCGATGCGGTGTTCCAGTCCGGGCGTGCCGGGGATGGCCCAGGGGCGGGCCAGCTTCTCGTCCCGGGCGTACACCTCGAACCCGTCGGGATCGGTGGCGTGGGTGACTTTGATCTTGTCGAAGTTGTTGGCGTCAGGGATTCGCCAGGGTTCGGCCCCGTTGGCCAGGTAGCCGTCGCTGAGGATGATCACCGGCACCATGTGCTGCATGGCGATGCGGGCGGCCTCGATCGCGGTGTCGAAGCAGTCGGCCGGTGACTGCGGGGCCAGGATCACCAGGGGGCTGTCGCCGTTGCGACCGAACAGGGCCTGGAGCAGGTCGGCCTGCTCAGTCTTGGTGGGTAGCCCCGTCGAAGGCCCGCCGCGCTGGACATTGACCACGATCAGGGGCAGTTCAGTCACAATGGCGAGGTTGAGCGCCTCAGACTTGAGCGCCAAACCCGGGCCGGACGTGCCGGTCACGCCCAGTTGGCCGGCAAACGATGCGCCGATCGCCGCGCAAACGGCAGAGATCTCGTCCTCGGCCTGAAAGGTCTTCACGCCGTGGTGACGCATCGCAGCGAGGTAGTGCAGGATGTCGCTGGCCGGGGTAATCGGATAGCTGCAATAGATCAGGGATTTGTCGGCCAGCTTCGAGGCCGTGATCAAACCCATCGCGATGGCTTCGTTGCCGGTGACCTTGCGGTACTTGCCGGGGGTGATCGCCGCTTTGTTCACGTGGTAGCGGACGGGGAAGATCTCGGCGGTTTCGCCGAAGTAGAAGCCGGCCTTGATCGCCTCAATGTTCGCCTTGGCGACCTGCGGCAGCCCTTTTTTCTCGCCGAAGTACGAGTTGAGGTAGTTGACCGTGGTGTCGAGCGGCCGATCATACAACCAATAAATCAGGCCGAGGGCAAACATGTTCTTGCACCGGCCGATGTCCTTGGCGCCCAGGCCGGTGTCCTGGAGTGCTTCGGCGTTGAGGCGGGTGATCGGGACGTGATAAAGCTTGTACTTCTGGCTGACGGCCTCATCCTCGATCGGGTTGTAATCCTCGGGGTAGCCGGCTTTGCGGAGGTTGATCTTGTTGAACTCGCTGTCGTTGACGACGACGATGCCGCCGGGTTCGACATCACAGATGTGCGCCTTGAAGGCGGCGGGGTTCATGGCGATCAAGGCGTTGACCTGATCGCCGGGGGTGAAGATGTCACTATCAGCAAAGTTGATCTGGAAGCCCGAGACACCCGCGACGGTGCCCGCGGGGGCGCGGATTTCGGCAGGAAAGTCGGGCAGCGTCGCCACGTCGTTGCCGACGATCGCCGACGTGTCGGTGAACTGCGTGCCTGCTAGCTGCATCCCGTCACCTGAGTCGCCGGCAAATCGGACGACGGCAGATTTGATGGCCTGGCTTGCCTTGGTGGCACGGCCTTGCTTGGTCCCGGCGACCATCGAGCAAATCTCCTCAGGTGGGTGCATGCTCCGCTCTTGGGGGGGAGTAATTCTAGTCAGTGACCGGCGTTTGGCCAATCCGTCGTGGTTAACTGATATCGGTCATTCGGCGACCGGGACCTGCACCGGTCTGGGTGAGCGACGCGGTATGAACCGTTATCGGCCCGCGACGGTTACCTCGGCCCTCGAATGGGAAAATCGACCCGTTCCGTGACAAGCGGAGCGGCCGGGCCAGTGCGGACCGGCACGGGCGATCCGCCCGGTTCCGTGCTAAACAGCGATCGTCAGCCCCCCAGCCTGACGTGCCGGAGGGTGCCCGGCGGCGAACCCCCCCCGCGCGGAAGGCTATACTGGGGCACACCAGCCGAAGCACGGCAGGTTC
>JAZGCX010000355.1:0-3922 GCA_036477175.1 Phycisphaeraceae bacterium | reverse complement strand
ACCCCCATCGGGGCGGTGCGACGGACGTGGTGGAGCATGACAAGCCTCGTGGATCGTTTCGCCGGTCAAGCTGGCTCAATGACGGATGCGATCATACCGATCGGCCATGAACGATGCACTCAATCACCGCCGGTGGATGTTGACGGTGCACCGTCGGAAATGCCGGGTTCCCGCCGGGGCTGCCAAGCCCTATTTTGCCGGCGGGTGCAGAGCCGATACGATGCGGCCGCAGCCAGTCTACTTGTTGTTGTATTAAAGGAGCCGCCGGTGGCCAAACGTATCCTCATCCGCGACCTGAAGCCCGCCCAGCTTGTCGAGGGCGTTTACGCCATCCACAACTGTCAGCTCGGCCAGACCAAAACCGGCAAGCCCTATATCAAGTGCCTGGTCGGCGACCGCAGCGACCAGACACCGGGGCGGATGTGGAACGCGTCGGAGGAACTGTTCCGCAAGCTGCCCACGGACGGTTTCGTCTGGCTCGAGGGGCAGACCCAGCCTTACCAGGGTCAGATGCAGATCATCATCCAGCAGATCTCGCCGGTTGATCCGTCGCCGGACGACCTGCTTGAGCTGCTGCCGCGCACCGAGCAGGACATCGATCAGATGTTCGCCGAAGTCTGCGCCAAGCTCGAGACGCTCGAGTACCCGGCGCTCAAGGCCTTGGCCAAGTGCTACCTCCAGGACGAGCAGTTGATCGATCGGTTCCGTCAGGCACCGGCGGCGATGACGCTGCACCACGCCTACCTCGGCGGCCTGCTCGAACACACCCGCGACGTGATGCGGCTGGCTGAGGTGTTTTGCCCGCTGTATCCCAAGCTCAACCGCGACCTGATTGTGATCGGTCTGTTCCTGCACGATCTGGGCAAATGTCAGGAGCTTGCCTGGTCACAGGGGTTCAGCTACAGCGACGACGGGCACCTGGTGGGCCACGTGGCACAAGGGATGCTTGGTTTGCAGCGCAAGGCGGAGGATTGTGCGGCGCTGGGCCAGCCGGTGCCGTCGGCCGTGCTCCGCGTGCTGCACCACATCATCCTCTCGCACCACGGCAAGGCGGAGTTCGGCGCCCTGAAGATTCCGGCGACGCCCGAGGCGATCGCGGTCAGCCTGCTGGACAACCTCGACGCCAAGGTGCACATGGCCCTGGCCGCCACGCGCAGCGGTGATCCGGCCAAGGCCGCCGAACTGGGCGGCAACTTCACCGAAAAGGTCTGGGCACTGGAAACCCGCCTCTATCGGCCCGACCCCACCACCGTGGCCGACGACTAGCCTCGCTTGCTGCTTGCTGCACCGCGACCGTAACGCCGAGCGCGTGAGGCCGTTGACGGGCTTCGGCTCGGGTGAACTGGCCAGCACGGAAGCCCGTACCAAGTCGATGTTCAGCCGTACAGATGCTCGGCTATACTCTGCCGCGATGCGGCCCGCTGAGAATCCGGGCGATTCTTTCCCCTTCCCGTTACGACTTGGGCATTACAGGCACTTGACGTTTGACGCCCGCCGCGAGTTCACACCTCAACCCGATGAAAGGAGAATAACCATGATCGATTCACGATTTACCGCATTCACGCTTGCCGCCTGTTTTGCATGCGGCGCGATGCTGTGTTGTGCCGCCAGGCCGATCCGGGCGGCCGAAGAGCCGGACAACGGCGTCGCGGCCGCGCCGCCGGAACCCGCCCCGGCACCGGCCGATCCGCAGCGATCGGAAGAGGACAAACGCGTAGAAGCCATGGAGCAGGAAGCGCAACGGTTGTCCGTCGAGAGCGACCTGCACGAGAAAAGGAAGGCGAGGGAGTTGGCCGGCCTTCGGGATGAGCAGGAAAGACTGCTCGCTGAATACGAGCTGCTGATTCAGCGGCAGAAGAATGAGCTGGTTCGGCTTCAGCTTGAGAACCAGAAGCTGGCCGCGGAAAGCGCTGTTCGCGAAGCACGCAGCCAGGCGGAACTGGCCGCCCTGAAGCAGCAGGTCCAGAAGCTGAGATTGGAAAGCAGCCTTCGTGAAGCCAGGGCCAACCAGCAGCGTGCCGAAGCCAAGGATGAAATCGCGACCCTTAACCTGGGGAAAAACCTCCGTGACGCCAGGGCGCAGGAGCAACGCGCCGATGCCGCCGATGAACTTGCGCGCGTCACGCTGGAAAGCGAGCTGCGTGAAGCCCACCGGCTCGGCGAGCATGCCGGGGTTGAAGCCCAGGTCGCCGGGCTGAATCTGCAGATGCAGCTTCGCCAAGCCAAGACACAGGAGCAGCGCGCCGATGTCAACGATGAACTTGCGCAGATTACGCTGGAAAACAACCTGCGTAAGGCGCGCAGGACCCGCGAGCAGGCCGAGGTTGACGCTGAGGTCGCCGAGTTGAATCTCCAGATTCGGCTTCGTGAAGCCAGGAGCAAGAACGAACTGTCGCAGATCCGCGACGAGATCGCGAAGCTGAACCTTGAACGTGAATTGGAGGCGGCCAGGACCGAAGCCGCGCAGGCGCAATACGATACTGAAATCGCACAGATGACCGCCGACGTGAAGCTGCGCGATCAAAACGAGAAGTGGAAAAGCGAAGTCAACAGGAAGCTGTCCTACCTCAAGGAGCCTTTGCAGGACGGCGTGCTGACGATCAGCGATCGGCGTATCCCGCTCAACGACGTGATCATCGAGGGCACGGCTGATTACGTCACCCGCCGCATCCACTACTTCAACAACAAGTCCAGCGAGTACCCGATCTTCATCGTCATCAACAAGTGCTACGGCGGGTCGGTCATGGAGGGCTACCGCATCGTCGAGGCGATGAAGGCGAGCAAGGCGCCTGTGTACGTGGTGGTCAAATCGTTCGCGGCCAGCATGGCCGCGGTGATCACCACACTGGCCGACAAATCCTACGCCTATCCGAACGCGATCATCCTGCAGCACCAGATGTCGTCATACACCTGGGGCAACCTGACCGACCAGAAAGAGCAACTCAAAATGCTCGAGGAATGGTCAAAGCGTCTGCTGGAACCTGTTGCACAAAAGATGGGTACGACCGAAGCGGAACTGACCAAACAAATGTACGCACACAATACCCGAGGCGACTGGCAGGAGTTTGCTGACAATGCGGTGAAAACCAAGTGGGTCAATCAGGTGGTTTCGGAAATTCGAGAGGCCGGCGTCACCAAACAACCGACCGACGCAGCGCCCCGGCCGTGGTTCTGGTTCATCTTTGGCGAAAGTCAGGATGGAAAGGTGGTAGATCGCTTTGAGCAGCGCGACGCCGAGGGGCGGCGTTACGTTACTCTGCCGCGCCTCAGCCCGTACGATTTCTACTACATCTATAACCCGGACAATTACTATCGGTAATTCGACATCCGAGCGCAAAGCCCCGCAGCCCCCGCCGCCAGGTGGGGGCTTTTCGCGCGCGTGGGGGTTGCACCGCCGGCGTCCGCCGCCGGCGGTGTGCAAGTGGCGGTCACCTTCGGTCAGATAAGCCCGGGCCCTAACGCTGCGGCGATCAGCAGGAGCATCACGGCCACGAGGATTTGCACCATTCGCAGCGTGACCTGCTTGAGCAAGCGGGCTCCGACAAATGCGCCGACGAACGCCGAGGCCGTTGCGGCGCCAAGCAGCCAGAGGTTCTGCCGCACGCCTTGCATCCAGAAATTGGTGCCGTACACGGCGAGGCGGGTTACATCAACCAGGCACGCGATCATCACGCCGGTGGCAATGAACGCTTCCTTCGACAGACCGGTCTTGATCAGGAACGCGCTGCGCAGGGCACCCTGATGCCCGGAAAGTCCGCCGAAAAATCCGCTCAGCAGCCCGCCCACCGGCAGGTATTGCGGTTTGAACCGGAATCGTTTGGACGGCGGCGCCAGCTCCATCAGCGCAAAGACCACCATCAGGATCGCCACGATCAGCTTGACGGCAGTGATCTGTAGTTCGCGACCCGCAAGCTGATACTGA
>JAZGCX010000354.1:0-2177 GCA_036477175.1 Phycisphaeraceae bacterium | reverse complement strand
CCCCCCCCAGCGCCTCACCGCTCATATCGCCGCCGTGACGAGCGGCGATGTGTGGCCAGCAGCTTGTGCAACGACGAGCCGCCGGGCAGTCCGCGGTGGCCTTCTCGAAGGGCCAGATCGATGGTGCTCCACTTTTCGCCGCGCGAGGGATCGACATAGGCGGAGTTCCGGGTCGGCCACCGGCCGACGCGTCTGCGAAAGGCTTCCGCCCACGTGATGATCTTGCCGGTCGTCAAGCGCTGGCCCACGTTGTTGTAGGGTTTGACGTAGTGCTGCTTGAGCAATTCCGCCAGGGACGAGCCGCCGGGCAGGGTTCGTGACCCGCTTCGGAGGGCGGCGTCGATCGCGCTCCACATCTCACCGGGCTCTTCGCGCACGGGACCGGAATTCCTTGTCGGGAGCCTGCCCATCAACTCGTGATGTGCGGTTGCCCAGTCAAGAATCTGACTGCGCTTCAGAGGCAGTCCCTTGCGTCGGTAGAGCGTCCCGAAATGTTCTGAGAACAGCTTGACCAGCGATGAACCGCCGCGGAGTCCGCGCCGGCCATACGTCAAGGCGTAGTTGATCCCGGACCACTTTTCATGAGGCGCCTCGTGCACCCAGCCGGACGCCGTGGACGGCCAGTCGCCGGTGCGTTGATAGTGAGCCTCGGCCCAGGCGAGGATTTGCCTATGTGTCAGGCGCGGCAGCATCAAGGGGTGTCGAACGCCGCGGCGCTTACTCAGCAGCATCGGCAGGGAGGAACCGGCAGCGAGGCCCCGCCCGCCGTGTTCCAACCGGGCGTTGACCGTACCCCACTTGATGTCGTATGGGGCGTCGAGCACCGTGCCGGACTTTCGATTCGGCCAACTCCCGGTGCGTTCGTAGTGCGCATCGGCCCACTGGAGAATCTGCTTGAGCGTCAACCGCGGCGGATGCTGGTAGTGCGGTACACCGCGGTTCTTCGCAAGCAGCCAGGCCAGCGAGGTCCCGCCGGGTAGGCCACGCCCTCCGTCGCGCAGGCGGACGTCGAGGTGTCGCCAGACTTCGTTGGTCGCCTCATGAACGCGCCCCGTGTCCACGTTCGGCCAGCGGCCTGTGCGCCGAAACTGAGCATCCGCCCATTGGAGGATGAGCTTGGTGGTCAGGCGCGGGCGACCGGAGCTGTCCCACACGCCACGCTCTTTCCTCAGCAGCCTGGGCAGGGTCGTGCTTCCAAGGGCTTTGACATCGCCACGCTTCAGGTTCCCCTGGATCGTGCCCCACGTGATCCGGTGGTCATCGACAACACGACCGGAATCATGCCTCGGCCACGCTCCCAGGCGTTTGTGGTGCGCATCGGCCCATTGGAGAATCTGTCTCTTCGTGAGGTGCTGAACCGCTCGCCGGGCGTCCTGGGCACCGCGGAACTTTCGCAGCAGCCTTGTCAATGTCGTGGGCTCGCGCACACGAAGCCGGTTGTGCCCTCTTCGCAAAGAGTCACAAACCTGCGACCAGGTTCTGCCGGGCGCATCGGCGATGGGACCGGATCGGGAGATGGGCCATTTCCCCGAGCGCTTGTGGTGAGCATCGGCCCAGGCCAGAATCTGCTTGACCGTCAGGCGCGGCCGATCCAGGGGGTTGGGCCGACCGCGGCGCTTTTGAAGCAGCTTCGCCAGGGATGAACCGCCGGGCAGTCCGCAGTAGCCGCCCTTCAGCGCCGCATCAATGGCGATCCACGTCGTGCCGCGCCCGGCAACCACGCGGCCGCTTTTCACGCTCGGCCACCGGCCGGTCCGCCTGTGGTGGGCGTCGGCCCAGGCGAGAATCTGTTTGATGGTCAGCCGCGGCCGCTTCTTCGACATCCCGTGCCCTGCTCCGTGCCGAGATTATACTTGGGCCCGCGGCTTGGGATTCGCGGGTTTGCCGTCATCATGCTCGCCCAGCGGTGCGTGTCCTCAGTTTCTTCAGACCTCCGCCAACTGGACACTCGCGACGTTCAGGATGCCTGGCGCCGTACGCAGTTCGTCGAGCAGCGCTGCGCTCGGCGGTGCGTCGAGCTTGAGGATCATCATCGCGATCGTCCGGCCGGTCGAGGCGTCGTTCTTTCGGCCGAGGACCATCTCAGCGATGTTGACGTTCGCCTCGCCGAACATCTTGCCGACCAGGCCGATGCGCCCCGGCTCGTCGGCGTTGGTGAGCAGGACCATGTGCCCTGC
>JAZGCX010000353.1:0-8168 GCA_036477175.1 Phycisphaeraceae bacterium | reverse complement strand
GCGGCACCTGCCGGTGAGCGAGTATTGATGTTTAGCGGCGGCTCGGAGAGCCGCGCGGTGCTGTTATAATCCGTATGCGATGGTTCGGGCTTACCATTGCATCTTCGGCATGTATGGTTTTTGGCTGCCGAACGATCCGCGCGGCTCCTGGTCGGACTATATCCGTGCTTGGGAGTTGTATCGGTACGGGGCGGCAACCAAGGTCTCATCGCGGCAATCATCAGCACATCTAAACCATGACTGGCGTGCCCGTGACGCAGCCAAAAAGGCCTTGCGGCATCCACCTGTCGTTCTCGGCGGCCACCAGGCGCTCAGCGTCGCCAAGGGGTTTGCCGTGATGATTGCGACGGCGGGTTATGTCGTACACGCGTGTTCTATTTCTGCCGGACCACGTTCACATGGTGGCCCGTCGGCATCACTACCGGATCGAACAAATCGTGGGACGATTAAAGGGTAAAGCCAGCGAGCAATTGGCCGCCGACGCCCGCCACCCGTTCCAGGACCTTGCCGATTCCTCCGGACGGCGGCCCTCTCCGTGGGCGCGGAAGGGATGGAACGTCTACCTCAATACGGATCGGGATATCTGCCGCGCAGTTACTTATGTTGAGCAAAACCCGGTGAAGGAGGGCAAGCAACCGCAGCGCTGGTCGTTCGTGACGCCGTTCGGCCTGTGACGCGCGGCTCTGCGAGCCGCCGCTAAACAGTTCGAGGTACAACCCCGCCTGTGACTTTGCACTAGCGCCAATTACAGCGATCCGCTCCGCCGCTAAACGGTGTGACGGTGGGGGTTGGTCGGGGCCGTGATGTGGTTGCCCCTGTGGGCTACGCGGCGCTGGTCTTCTTGTTGAGGTGGTTGGTCAGGCGGGACTTGTAGCGGCTGGCGGTGTTCTTGTGGATGGCGCCCGTGGCGGCGACCTGATCCAGCAGCTTGTACAGGCCGTTCAGCTTGGCCTGGGCGTCCTTGACGGAGCCGTGCAGGATGGTTTGCCTGAAATCCTTGACGGCGGTGCGGAAGCGGTCTTTTCGCCAGCGGTTCCGCGCGCGGTGCTTGATGTTCTGACGGATTCGCTTCTTGGCACTGAGGGAGTGGGCCATCGGTTTACAGCCGGTCGGGGGTCGCTGTCAGGTTCGGTTGGGTGGACAAGCCGGGTATTATGCGCCGAACGGGCCGGCGTTTCAAGGCCGGCGGTCCGTGGCTTGACAGGACCCCCCCAGAATCTAGACTTAGGGATTCTGGCCGCGTGGGCATGGGGCCCCGCGGCGTGACCTGAGGTGACCCGGATGCACGTGCTGGACGCACATGCCGGAATAGGGGCGATGGGCAAGTGATGGGCCGATTGACCCATCCTCGCTGGACCCCAGTCCACTTGGGGCGTGGTCGGGCCCCGGTCGCACCCCTCCGTGCAAGGGAGGCTGCGGCCATGCGTTAGCCCGCCACCGGTGCAACCCGGTCGGCTTTGCCCGCCCACGCAGCCGCCTGAAGCCCAGGTGAGCGTCCCGGGCCAAGCCCAGCCCCAGGCCACGAGCGCTGCGTCCAGCGGATCGTGGTCTTGGTCGTTTAGGAGCGAACATCAAGCCGGCGATGGCCTCGCCGCTGTGATGAGCCGAAAGGCACCGCAGAACATCGGCCGACAACTGAATAGGAAATGGCGCCATGAACCCCCAGGAAATGCTGCGGCTGATCGATTCGATCTCCCGCGACCGCAACGTTGATAAGGAATCGCTGTTCACCGACATCGAGCAGGCGATGGTTTCGGCTGCACGCAAACACTTCAACGCCGTCGATACCGAGCAGTTCACCTGCGAGTTGGACCGCATGACCGGTGCGATCCGCCTGTGGCGCGGCGAAGAGGAGATCGGCCTCGAAGCGCTGGGCCGCATCCCCGCTCAAACCGCCAAGCAGGTCATGATCCAGCGGTTCCGCGAGGACGAGCGGACCAGCATTTACAACGAGTTTGTCGAGCGTGTGGGCGAACTGGCCACCGGCATGGCTCAGCGTTATGAGGGCGGGGCGCTGGTGGTTCAGATCGGCCGGGCCGAAGGCTTTATGCCGCGATCGGAGCAGATCCCCGGCGAGCAGCACCAGCCCGGGGAGCGTGTCCGGTGCCTGATCCTCGACGTCCGCGACGCGGGTAATCAGGTCAAGATCGTGCTCAGCCGTGCCCATCCCGACTTTATCCGGCGGCTGTTTGAGGTCGAGGTGCCCGAGGTGGCCGAGCGGATCATCGAGATCAAGGCGATGGCACGCGAGGCGGGGCACCGCACCAAGGCCGCCGTCTCGTCGATCGACTCGAAGGTCGATGCCGTGGGCGCCTGTGTGGGCGTGCGGGGCAGCCGGATCAAGAACATCGTCGATGAACTGGGCGGCGAGAAGATCGACATCGTTCGCTGGAACGAGTCGAGCCAGATCCTGATCCAGAACTCACTGAAGCCGGCCGAGGTCGTGGAGATCAGCCTGTGCTTCGAGCTTGGCCGGGCCACCGTGGTGGTTAATGAGGACCAGCTTTCGCTGGCGATCGGCAAGCGCGGCCAGAATGTTCGGCTGGCAGCCCGCCTGACCAACTGGGACGTGGACATCCTCACCCCCGCCGAGTTCACCAAGAGCCTGGAGACGATGGAAGATTGCTTCAAGCAGGTCGAGGGGATGACCGAGGCGCAGTTGGACCGGCTGGGGGCGCTGGGCGTGATCAGTGTGTTCGACGTGGAGGAGGTCGGGGCCGACTACCTGGTCGCGTCGCTGGAATGCGACAAGGAACAGGCCGAGCGGATGGTGGCCACGGCGGCGGAGCGCGCCAAGATCGTTGCCGAGCAACAGCAGCGTGAGAAGGAGGAGGCCGAGCGGCGCAGGCAGGAAGAAGCAGCGGCGTTGGCGGCCAGCCCGGGCGAGCAGCAGGCCGCCGCCGTCCTGGGCCAGACCCTGCCCGAGGCGGGCGAAGATCAATCGAGTGCCGAGCCCGGCGCGGCTGCACCGGGCGAATCGACTGTCGCGGTGGCGGAGGCCGGCAGCATCGTTGAGATGCTTGAAAGCCGCCAACCCGAGCAGACGAAAGATGCGACCGCCGAACATCCGATAACGGATAGCGCAACGGACGATGCATCGGGCGAACCGACCGATGCGAAAGAGGAAGATGAGGCCCAGCCGTAACCGGGCGGCATGGTGCCCGGTGCGACATCCACCGGCTGGGTAACTGGAGCTTGTTTTGGCCAAGGCCAAACGCGTACATCAAGTCGCCAAGGAGCTGGGCGTCGATAGCAAAGCGATCGTCGCCAAGTGTCAGGCTGAAGAGGTCCCGGGCATCGTCAACCATATGTCCACGGTCAAGCTGGGCCTGGAAGCCACCATCAAGGAATGGTTCAGCGAGGAGTCGGTCGCCCAGACGCACACCGCCGTGGAAACGTCCGATAAGGTGGACCTGACCAAGGCGCGCAAGGTGCGGCGTCGGCGGTCCGTTGCCAAGAAGGAGGACGAGATCGCCGAGGCCGCCGCCGGCACCGCGACCGCGACGGTTGAGCCGCCGGCTGAGCCAACGGCTGACCAGGTCATTGCGGCATCGTCTGTGGCTGTGGTCACCGGCGCCGATGCTGAGGCCATCACTAAACCCGCGCAGAAGAAGAAGGTCGCGTCGCGCAAGACCGCCGCGGCCGCCAAGGCACCGGCCGTGGAACAGCCGCCGGCCGAGACCCAAGCCGATGCAGCGACACGGACCAGACCCATCGGCAAACCGAATGTCCCGGATCGGCCGCCGGTGGTTGAACCGGCCGGCGAGCGGTTGGACAAACCCAAGGATGCGGTGCTCAAGGGCCCGAAGGTGGTTCGGATCGAAGAGCCGGACAAGCTCGGTCCCCCGCGGCCGCGGCCGCGGCGAGCACGGCCGGAGGCTGAGGGCCCGCTACCGCCGCCACCGCTCGGCACCGTCCCCGGGGTGACCCGCTCACGTGGTCCGGTCCGCGGCCGCGGCGCCGGCCCAGCCGTCAGCGACGCCGAACCCGGTGCCCGCCCGCCCAGCAAGCGGCGGATGCTCAATACCCGCCGCGGCCGATCCGCCGACGCGCTGCCCACCGGCCCGACCAAGTTTTCTGAGCAGGACCTGCTTGAACTGGACGCACGCCTCAAGGGCGCGCCCGGCTTCCTCAAGCAACGCCGACGCGACATGCGCAAGCGCGAAACGACCGGGGGGCCGGCGGTCACGCCCGCCGTCATCGGCGGCACGGTCGAGGTCTCTGAACCCATCTTCATTAAAGACTTGTCTTCGGCGACCGGCATCAAGGCCGTCGACATCATCAAGTACCTGTTCAAGAAAGGCATCATGGCCATGATCAACTCCGCGATCGACGCGGAGGCGGCCATGGAGGTATGTCTGGAATACAACATTGAGCTGGAGGTCAGGGAGCAGCAGACCGCCGCCGAACAGGTCGTGCAGGAGTTTGAGCAGCGTGAACAGATCGACGTGCGTCCGCGGCCGCCGGTGGTCACGGTGCTGGGTCACGTGGACCACGGCAAGACGAGCCTGCTGGACCGGATCCGCAAGGCGGACGTGGCGGCCCATGAGGCCGGCGGCATCACCCAGCACGTGGGCGCCTACCGGGTGACGATCCCGGGCCACAACGCCGAGGACAAGACGGTGGTCTTCCTGGACACGCCGGGTCACGAAGCGTTCACGAGCATGCGGGCCCGCGGGGCGCACATGACCGACCTGGTTGTGCTGGTCGTGGCCGCGGACGACGGCGTGATGCCCCAGACGGTCGAGTCGATCAACCACGCCAAGGCGGCCGAGGTCCCGCTGATCGTGGCCCTGAACAAGATCGACAAGCCCGAGGCGACCGAGGAGAAGATCCGCCAGATCTACGGCCAGCTCGCCGAGCACGGGCTGAACCCCGTTGAATGGGGCGGTCAGACCGAGGCCGTCAAGACCTCGGCCGAAACCGGCGACGGGATTACCGAGCTGCTGGAGCTGTTGGACTACCAGGCGGAACTGCTGGAACTGCAAGCGGACTACGCCGGGGCCGCCCGCGGCGCGGTGATCGAGTCGGAGATGCAGGAAGGCCGCGGCCCGGTGGCGCGGGTGTTGGTGCAGCAGGGCACCTTGAAAGTGAGCGATTTCATTGTGATCGGCCGGGCGTTCGGCCGGGTGCGCGACATGACCGACGACCGCGACCGGTCGATCCGCCAGGCCGGCCCCGCCACGCCGGTGGAGTTGTCGGGCATCGACGTGATCCCCGATGCCGGCGATAAGTTCTTCGTTACTGATACGCTCCACAAGGCCGAGCAGGTCGCCTCGCAGTACCGCGAGACCGAGCGTCAGCAACAGTTGGCCAGCCAGACCAAGGTCAGGTTGGATACCTTCGCCCAGACGCTGGCGACCGGCGGCCCCAAGGAGCTGCGCGTGGTGCTCAAGGCCGACGTGCATGGCTCGATTGACGTGTTGCGCAAGAGCCTGACCGACGTGGGCAACGATGAGGTGTTGGTGAAGGTGTTGCACGCGGCGGTGGGGGGCATCACCGAATCGGACGTGCTCCTGGCCGACGCCTCCGACGCCGTGATCATCGGGTTCCACGTGGTCGCGCCGACCGTCGTGCGCGATATCGCCGACCAGCGCCGCGTGGACATCCGGCTGTACCGCGTGATCTACGACGTGATCGACAACGTCAAGAAGGCGTTGGAAGGCATGCTCGAACCGGAGTTAAAGCAAGAGCAGGTTGGTGTCGCCGAGGTGCGCGAGGTGTTCAGGATCAGCAAGGTCGGCGCGGTGGCCGGCTGCCTGGTCACGGAGGGCTTGATCCAGCGCAAGGCCAAGGTCCGGGTCGCCCGCGACGGCGTCGTCGTCACCGACGACCGGAACGTCGAGAGCCTCCGCCGGGTCAAAGAGGACGTCAGGGAGGTTCGCGCGGGGCTCGAGTGCGGGATCAGGATCGCCGGCTTCGATGACCTGAAGCCCGGCGATACGCTGGAGTGCTACAACACGGTGACGGTGGCCAGAACACTCGAATAGATTCGGGATTTCTAATCGGGATGGCAAGCGCAAACCCAAGGATCGCACCGGATCGGCGCCTTTCAATCAATTATCAGAAGTCGCGCTCAAAGATGATTGTCGGGGTTCTTCAAGTTGAGCTGTTCGTGGACGGCTCGCAATCGCTCAAGGACAAGCGCCGGTTGGTTCAGAGCGTGAAGGACCGTCTGCACCGGGAGCACCAGGTCTCGGTCGCGGAAGTGGGGTCGCTCGACGACCACCGCGTGGCCGTGTTGGGCATCACCATGGCTTCCAACAGTGTGTCGTACTGCCAGGGCGCCCTGGGCGGGGTGCTCGAAAAGATCCGCCGCCATCGCGGTTGTGCCCTGGGCGACCACCACACGGAAATCCTGACCGGACAATAGCGGATAGGGTCTAGGGTCTGGGGTTTAGAAAACAGAATTGGCGCCGCCGTGTATCCGCCTGCCCCTGGCTCTAAACTCCTGAGCCTTAAACCTTAGACCTTAGACCTTGGACCTTAGACCTTAGACCCCAGACCCCAGACCCTAACCATGAGTCATCGCAAGCAGCAGGTCGAGTCGTTGTTGAAACGCATCGTCAGCGAAGTGCTGACGCGGAAGCTGTCCGACCCGCGGGTGATCGGGTTGGTCAGCGTGACCCGCGTCGAGGTGAGCCCCGATCTGCACGAGGCGACTGTGTTCGTGTCGGTTCTGCCCGAAAAGCAGCAGCGCAAAACGCTCAGTGGCCTGCGTCACGCCGCGGGCCACATCCATTCGTTGGTGTGCAAGGCGGTGCAGATGCGGGTCGTGCCGCACTTGGCGTTTCGCCTCGACGAATCGATCAAGAAGCAGGACGCCGTTTTCGACGCGATCCAGCAGGGCACCACAGGCACAACCCGGCAGGCACAAAAGCAAGGGACAAATGACGCAATCCGCAATCCGCAATCCGAAATCCCGAACTCGTAACCCCTAACCCCGTCCGCGGAGGACCCGACCACGTGAGAACCAGCATCAGTCACACCAAGAAGCTGGCTGCGCTCCTGAAACGCATCAAGCGCAGATCGCGGACAGAGGTTCCCGACCCGCCGGACCCGGTGACGCAGTTAGTGATCGGCTTTCTGCAATGGAATTCGACGCGCCGCGCCGCCGAGGCCGCCCACAACCGCCTCATGGACGCCCTGGTGGACAACAACGACCTGCGCGTCAGCCACAGTTCAGAGCTGGTGAGTCTGATCGGCGACAACTACCCTCAGGCTGAGGAGCGTGCGGCTCGGATTCGCGAGGCGCTGAACGAAATCTTCCTCCGCGAACACGCCGTCTCGTTCGACTCACTGGTCGGCAGGCCCAAGAAGGAGGTCAGAGCCTACCTCGAGGGCCTGCCGGGCACGCCGCCGTATATCGCGGCGCAGGTGACGCTGTTGTGCTTCGGGGGTCACGCGATCCCGGTGGATGATAAGCTCGCTGAACTGCTGGCCGACGAGCAGGTGGTGTCCGAGCGCTCGACGCCGGCCCGGGTCGCCGCGTTCCTCGAGCGTCACATCAAGGCCAGTGACGCCGTGGCGGCACACCTGGCGTTGCAGGCCTGGGCTGATTCGTCAAGGCGTCGGATCCAGGCCGTGGGCGGTCCGGCTCACCAGCGCAGCGTCGCCGCCGATACGACCACCAGAACCACGAAGAAGACCGTCAAGAAGAAGAAATGACCGCGGCACACCGTGCCGCCGCCAGGAAACCAGGACCGATTCAATGACCAAGCGTCCCGAAACCGCCTGCTTGCGCATCGGCGTGCCCAAGGGCAGCCTCGAAGCCTCGACCGTCGATCTGTTCAGCCGGGCCGGCTACAAGCTGCGCACCTCCGGCCGGTCCTACTTCCCCAGCATCGACGACCCGCGGATGAGCGCCATCATGTTCCGCGCCCAGGAAATGAGCCGCTACGTCGAGGACGGCGTGGTGGATGTGGGGATCACCGGGCTGGACTGGATCGTTGAAAACGGGTCGGACGTGTACGAGGTGTGTGAGCTGAACTACTCCAAGACGACCAGTCAACCGGCCCGTTGGGTTCTGGCGGTGCCCGACGAATCGCCCATCAAGACGTGCGCAGACCTGCGGGGCGGGATCGTCGCCACCGAGCTGATCAACACCACCCGCAAGTATTTCCAGGACCGAGGCGTTGCGGTCAAGAAGGTCGAGTTCAGTTGGGGCG
>JAZGCX010000352.1:0-3029 GCA_036477175.1 Phycisphaeraceae bacterium | reverse complement strand
GGTGAGGCCCACATACTTGGCCACGATGTAGCAGATCTTGCCTGCGCCGGAGCCGAGATCGACGACGGTTTCGCCTTCGCTGACGTATCGCGACGGGTCGCCGCAGCCGTAGTCCTTCTCGATAATCTCGCGTGGCAGGTATTCGAGGGACTTCGGATCGTAGCGGGTGTTCGGGCAGCACAGACCGGGTTCGGCCTCGCGCGCCCCGGCGTTGTAGCGACGGCGCACCTCGTGCTCAACGTCGTACCGCTGAAGGGTGGATTCGGTCATGTGACTCTCCGTGTCAGCTCGCCATGCCTCACTGCATCCTACAGCCTAGCCCGCGAGCCTGAGCCAGGCAACATAACCGAACGCCGCGGCCACGCCCTTACTGTTGTCGTTGGCGCCGTTGGCAAAAGCCGGCAGGATCGCCACGGCGGCAGCGAGGAGCGTGATGGTCGTCATGGTCCTTTGGTTTCCCGTTGGGATTGCGTGTTGCCGGGCAGGCCCGGTCGCAAAACCTAAACAACCGGCGGGTGAGGCAGATTATTCCGGCCATTCGACCAAAAGGCGGCTCAACCTGCACCCAAGGGGTTACTCGGCCAACAGGGCATTGACTTTCGCCGCACAGATGAAGTCGTTTTCCGTCAGGCCCCCAACGGCATGAGTCGAGTAGCGGACGCGGCACTTGTTGTAGCCGACTTCGAGATCGGGGTGGTGGTTTTCGGCGTTGGCGATCCAGGCCACGGCATTGACGAAGGCCATCGTCTGGTAATAGTTCTTGAACTGGTAGGTTTTAGATAACTCGTTGCCGGCGCAGGTCCAACCACTCACCTGCTTGAGCAACTTAGAGACCTCGTCGGGGCCAAGGGCAGGCACGCCGCCCTCGCAGGGTTTGCAACGCTTTGCGGTCAAGTCGCAGACTTGAGAAGACTGGTCGGTCGCGGTCATCGTTGATCTCCTTGCAAACGCGGTGGCACCGTTGGCATCGACAGGCACATGATATACCCCCCGCCAGACACAGGCCAAGGCGGACAAACAGAAACAAGACAAGATGCGGTGATTAGATTTCGACCGGCTTGAGCCAGGGCATCATGGCGCGCAATTCCCTGCCGATCTGTTCCACCGGATGATTCTTATCTTTTTCGCGTTGTTCGTTGAACCACTTGAAGCCGTTCTCGTAATCGTCGCGGAAGGTTTTGGCGAACTTGCCGGATTGGATGTCGTCAAGCACCTGCTTCATCGTTTGCTTGGTCTGGTCGGTGATGATCTTCGGGCCGATGTAATAGTCGCCGAACTCGGCGGTGTTGCTGATGGAGTATCGCATGTAGCTGAGGCCGCCGCGCTCGATCAGGTTGATGATGAGCTTCAGTTCATGGCAGACCTCGAAGTAGGCCAGCTCCGGCGGATAGCCCGCTTCGGTGAGCACCTCGAAGCCGGTCTTGATCAGGGCGGACAGGCCGCCGCACAGCACGTTCTGCTCGCCGAACAGGTCGGTCTCGCATTCGTCCTTGACGGTGGTTCTGAGGACGCCAGCGCGGCCGCCACCGACGCCGATCGCCCACGCCATAGCGATGTCAAATGCGCTGCCGGAGGGGTCCTGATGCACGGCCAGCAGACACGGCACGCCGCCACCGCGCTCGAACTCACTGCGGACGGTGTGACCCGGGCCCTTGGGCGCGACCATGATCACGTCCACGTTGTCCGGCGGCACGATCGTCTTGAAGTGAATGTTAAAGCCATGCGTGGCCCCGAGCGTCATGCCCTTTTTCAGGTGCGGCTCGATTTTTTCCTTGTAAACCTCCGGCTGCACTTCGTCGGGCAGCGTCATGATCACCATGTCGGCCTGCCTGACCGCTTCGTCAACCGGCAGCGGGTCAAAGCCGTGCTCGATCGCCAGTTTGCCGTTGGTCGAATCACGTCGGTTGGCGACGACGACGTTGACGCCCGAATCACGCAGGTTCTGCGCGTGCGCGTGTCCCTGGCTGCCGTACCCGAGCACCGCAACGGTCTTGCCCTGCAAGGCGTTAATCGAGCCGTCCTTGTCGTAAAGCGTTTCAATGGCCATCGTGGGTCTCCTCGGTGCAAGCGGGCCGAATCTAGTGGCAGTGATAGCTCGTGTAAAGCCGCCAGGGGTGTCAGCAGGTGAACGACGAACCGTGTGTAGGCAGGACGATTGCAGCGACAGGCGGTCTTACCCATCGCCCGCGGCGGCGGCATCGAGGTACCAGTTGATGTTGCCGTCGGCCCGGGAACCGCCGGAGGCCGGGTCGATGCCGGTGATGGGCAGGCGTTGCGGGTCGGGGCCGGCGGTTCGCAGATGCTCGTTGACGCGGCGGAGGGTGGCGGCCTTGCGCTGACCGGTCACGAGCACCGCCACGTGCCGCGCGGCGTTGAGCAAGGGGTAGGTCATGGTGACGCGGTCAGGCGGCGTCACGGTCGGGCCGTCGTTGACGACAATGAGTCGCAACGCTTCGCTCAGTGCCGGCGACCCGGGGAACAGGCTGGCGGTGTGGGCGTCATCGCCCATGCCAAGCACCACGAAATCGAGCCGCGGCACCGGCACGTTCGGGTCCACGATCCGGCGAAGCTCGTCTTCGTACAGTCCGGCCGGGTCTTTGGCCAGCACCGGCATCGGATGACACTGGCGGCGGCGCAGCGAGACGTGGTTGGCCAGCGACTCGCGGATCATCTTGTAGTTGCTGCGGTCGTCGTGTTCGTCCACACGGCGCTCGTCAACCAGCCACAGGTGTGTTTTGTTCCACGGCAGCGCACGATACCGCGGGTCGGTGACGAGCCGCACGTAGAATGGCTCGGGCGTTGACCCGCCCGACAGCGCCAGGTGAAACACGCCGCGCGCCTCGGCCGCCCTAAGCGCCGCGACCATCAGCACCGCCGCCAGGTCGTCATAAAGCTGATCAGGGGTCTGGGCGACGTGGACGTTGCCGGTCAATTGAAGTCCCATAGTCCACAGTCCAGAGTCCGGAGTCCCCATTCATACCCGCTGAAACCGAAGCCGATGACTCCGGACACCGGATTCGGGACTCGGG
>JAZGCX010000351.1:0-4218 GCA_036477175.1 Phycisphaeraceae bacterium | reverse complement strand
TGTTCCTTGTCGCCAGTGTGTTGGCCGCAGGGGCCGTGGTGCTGGCCGGCCCGATCGCATTCGTCGGACTGGTCAGCCCACACCTGACCCGGTTGCTGATCGGGCCTTCGCACCGGACACTGCTGGTCGGCTCAGCCATGCTGGGGGCGATCCTGTTGTTATTGGCCGACATTGCAGGCGTCGGACTGGGTCGCCGCTTTGACGTGGGGGTCATGCCGCTGGGTATCTTCACGGCGATGGTCGGTGGGCCGGTATTCTTGTGGATGCTGCGGCCACAGCTCGGTCGCGGAGAATAGTGTTCAGGCGCTTTGAGCAACCGCCGACGCAAACAGCGCAACCGCTCGTGGCAGCTTGCGCTGTGCCGCTGTGACGCACTGGGTTTAACGTGTGCTTGCCATTAGTGACGACTTGGTTATTGCACCGGGCGTTCAACCATTTGAGAGGCCAGGTTCGTTGGCGGTTCGATCACTGGAGTTGCCGGTAAATCCCGCCAATGCTCATCCGTCACACGGACCTCCACCCGCGCGAGCCACAGGTCACCTTCTCGCACGATGTTTCCGGTTGGCACGATCACACCGCGCTCAATGAATTCGCGCGTGAGCGAGTCTTCGTGGTAGCTCGTCGAGGGAAACACCGCCCAATCCAGCCCGTGAGCTTTGACGATGCCGGGCCAGCTTCCGGCGTGGCCGCGTGGAACAAGATCGCCTGCCTCAGACACCGGCCGGCCGCTGAGGTATGTCATTACAGTGGTATGAGGGCCGCTAACCTTTTCGTCCGCGCCGACCTGTTGCCGGATCGCTTCGCTCAATTGGATCACTGGTATCCAATCGCCGTGTTTGTAGCGCTCGAGAAACGGCACAGACCGCTGCTCGATCACCAGCTTGACACAATTGCCCAGGTTCGGCAGCAGCGCCAGCAGCAGGGCGGCCGTCAGCACCCAATCGCCGTAGGGCTGCCGCAGCCGCAGCGCCAGCTTCCACCAGCAAAGCACCCACCCCAGCACCAGCAGTGGCAGGATCATCAGGAAGTACCGCGGTACGGTGAGCAACACCAGAGTCATCGCCAAGGTGATCAGCACCATCAGCCCCCAAAGCACGTTGTGGCGGAGCAAAGCGATCCCGCCGCCGATGATGATGATGGTCAGCAGCGTGTTGAGCCCCGGGCCGATCTCCGTGCCGAAGAACGCATCAGGCATGTGCTCTTCAAACAGGTGGATGATGTTCAGGCCGATGACCTTTGGCAATTGCGACAGGTTCGTGACTGTGCTCAGAACCTGGGTTTCATATTGGCCGGCAAAGGGGTTGAAACCGCTGGTTCTGGGGTCCACAGCGAACCATCCGATCGCGGCCACCAACATGACGCCGAGGCACGCCAGGCTGAAGCGGCGCGGGCCGGCAATCAGCCCAAACACGCAGGCGCCGACCAGCGCAGCCGCCAACGCCCACATCGTCGGCCGCATGCTCGCCGCCACGAACAGTCCGGTCAGCAGCAGGGCAATCGGCACGACCCATTGCCGCAGCGACGCCGATTGCCTCAGCCGCTCCAGGGCGTAAAGCGTCAGGCACGTGGCGAACAGGAACGGCACGTCGGTCAGGATATCGCTCGTGTATTGTTGAAAGCGCACGTTCAGCCCGGTGAGCACGGTGACCGTCACCGCGACCCACGGCGGATAGGTCAACCGCACCAACCGATAGACCAGCACCAGCGTGAATACCGCCAAGGTCAGGTTCACCAGCAGCGGCGGGATCGGGCTGGGGCCGAACGCATACTCCAACCCCCCCAGCATCAGTGGTAGCCCCGGGTATAAGTGGTTGTGATGCTCGCCGTGGTAGACGTAACCCTCGCCCATCACCAGATTGTGGCCCAGTTGTCTGTACATGGCGCTGTCGCGGCCGACGCGCCACTGCCCGTTAAATGCAAGCAAACACATCAGCCCGACCAGGCCGAACAGGACCCAGCGTTTGCGGACGATCCAGTGGGGCAGACCAAGCTCGTTGACCACGTTGTCATTCATCAATGAACGGGATCCAGCGAGCAGACCTGCTGCCGCGAATTAAAGTGCCGGTCACCCATCGCTGCTCCGTCACGCATCGGGCTGGCCAAGTCACCTGACCGATTCAGCGCAGGCGGATTCTAATGGTTGGTCCGGTGTGGCTGCAACCGCTCAGGATCCTCACGCCGCCGTGCGATACGGCTTGATGTTCAGCCGCGGCGGCTAAACGATCAGCGGACCCTCCGGGTCATACATAGCGGTTTGCGTCCGGTTGGTGTCGTCCCTACTTTGGCCAGTAGTTGAACTTCTGGCCGCCGATGGAGGCCTCGAACATAAGGCCGCCGCGCGCCAGGGTAAAAACGGCGATGCCGCTGGCGAAGTCGGCGTCAGCGGAGGAGCCCTCTCTGGCTGCCACCGCAGACGCTTGGGCGCTGAACTCCATGTTGCCCTGCTTGAAGGTGTTGAGCACGGCTTCGCTCTGGAAGAAGATGATCTCGCGGTAGGTCTGACCGCCCAGTTGCACGCCGATCGTGCCCTGAGTCAGCTCCGTGTAGCCAACGACCTGGCCCTGCTCATACACGACGCCCTCCCCGTGGGCCGCGCCGATGCCGACCGCGCCCTTGGTCACCTTCGGGAACACTGCGTAGCCGTAAGCGGTGTCGAAGAAGCCCGCCATGCTCAGATCGCTTTGCCGGAAGCGGCTGATCGTGGTTTTCGCCTCGTTCTCAAGGTGTTCCCTCGCGTCCGCGGCGCCGCCGCTGGATTTGTAACTCGAGCAGCCGCCGACAAGAAAGGTCAGGGCGAGGACCGAGGTCACGGTGAGGGTGCGGTTGCGGGTCATGGTTTGGTCTCCTGGGTTGACGTTGCGATCTTAGCCGTGCAGCCCCGAAGGCCCGGCTGTGCCGGCCGTCCCGTGCATGTCGAGTATAACCAACTGTCAACGCTGGGCACTGCTGGGCACGGTAGATGGGTTACAATGACGGCGGTGGGAATTGAGGCAGGAGCAGGGCACATCGCCACCACCTCTTTTGAGCAACGGAAGGAGACAGCCGTGAAAACTCAAACATGTCTCGTTGCGTTCGCAATCGCATTCGTCATCGCGGTGGCGCTGCCCGGTGCAGCGAGGGCGGCCCCCAGCTTCCAGGGCCTAGGCGACCTGCCCGGTGGCAGCTTCGTAAGCTTTGCCCGGGGCGTCTCGGCCGACGGGTCGGCACGGTGTCGTTGAATATCCAGGGCTACGATGCACCGGACGTCGGCTCCATTCTGGATGACAGCTTTGACATTGCCGTTCGTTCCGGCCTGCACTGCGCACCCTACACACATCGGCGACTTGGCGCCTTTCCCGACGGCACCGTGCGCATCAGCCCCGGCCCATTCAACACCGACGGTGAACTCAACACCCTGCTCGAGGCTCTGGATCAGATTGCCGGGTGATGGATAAAAAAAGCTCGACCTGATACAAATCAGATCGAGCCAATGTTAGGGGAGGGGTGCTGATTCGTTAAGAATGACGAGTTAAAAACCTGCACTGATGCCGATCACGCCGATGACTTCCAGGTTGGCATTGCCATCGACGGCAGAGTCACGCTCGGCAATGTCATTCGTTGAGTCGCCCAAGGCCAGCAGATGCACGCCGACGCTGAGTTCCCATGCACCGAATTGCGACGGGATCAACTCTTCCAGCGGCACGCCGAAGACGAAGCCCACATCGACGTAGCCAAAGGTACTGTCCTTGCCAAAGGCATCTTCGTAATAGTTGTCGAGGCTAAAGCCGATGGTGACGGGAATCGTGAACGTGACCGGCCAGGTTTCACTTTCGACCACCGTCCATGATTTTTCAATCCCCAGTTCCAGGTAGGTTCCCAGGTCACCGCCTGCATCGGCGCCGCCATCGGTTTCAACGATGATGGTGATGTAAGGGCTGACCGCCCAGTCGCCCAGCAGTTCACTGTCATCATAAGCCACGCGGAAGCTGAACTCCTGTGTGGTGGCAAAAGCGTTGCTGGGGCTATTGAGAACGGTGTATTGCCCGCTGATCTCCCACACGTCGAGCAGGCCGACCGCCACGCCGACATAAGCATCAAACTCGTAGAAGGCGTCATTGGGCGCGCCGCTCGAGCCGGAAGGACCGTCATGGATGCTGTTCCACACGCCAAACGTCAGGCCGATGGTATCGATGACCTCGCCGCTGTTGTCGTTTTCATAAAGGGCAACACCCAGTTCAG
>JAZGCX010000350.1:0-2281 GCA_036477175.1 Phycisphaeraceae bacterium | reverse complement strand
AGGCGACGGTGTCTTCGAGGGTGTTGACGCCTTGGATGTACGGATCGTGCTTTTGCACCAGGCTGTAGAGGGTGGTGGTCTGGCCCTGTTCGGGCGGGCAACTGACCAGGACCATATGACCGGGTTGCTCCAGCAGCGGTTCAAGCTGCTGTCGCTGCGATTCGAGCAGGCCCAATTGCTTGAACGCGACCGACACCCGCTGATGCGGGTCGATCACTATGGTCAGATTGAGCCCACGGGTGGACCCGGACGACAGCAGCTCGAGCTGGTGCCGCTCCAGGTCGCCGGCATCGATCTTGAGCATCCCACTCTGCTTCTTGCGGCGTTCGGCCAGGTCCAGCCCACCATGCCCCTTGAGGTAGTCCATCAGCGCAATGGCCACGCCCGCCTCGATCTCGTCCTGCGGGTAGTGGACGCCGTCGATCCGCACCGACATCTTGGCCTTGCTGGCGTCGGTGACCAACTTGATCCGATCCGCCCCACGCCGCAGGGCATAGTCGAGCACCTGTTCCAACGCGCGATGCCCCTTGGCCTGCGGGTTGTCGCCCGAGGGCACCTCGATGGGCGCTTCGTCGGCCGTCAAGAGCGTCACCGTGGCGCGCTTCTGCGCCTGGGCCGCCTGCATCGCGTCGATCCTGCGGGTAAATGTTTCCATCGACAGCGACCACTGTTGGTCCGGGGGCACGTTGTGGTTGCGGTAGGCCACGTATCCCACAAACGTCCCGACCAGAATCAGCAGCGCCGCCGGCAGCCCCAGCCAGAACACCGGCACGATCAACCACAGCCCGAACGCCGCGATCCCCGCGGCCATCTGGATGCCGTTCCACATGAACCTTTTGAGGTAGAAATACTCCAGGTCCTTGTCCAGAGTGCTCACCACCCACGCCCAGCCGCCGGCGACCAGCGCAAAGACGATGGGCTTGAAAATGCTCATCGTCATTACTGGTGCAGCGAGCGTGGTCATCATGGGCGGGATGTGCCGAATCAGAGGTTAAGGGTGGGGGTTAGGGCAAGGGGTCCAGTCCCAAGCCCCAAGCCTTACGAAGTCACGATTCCCCTTAGCCGCATCTTCACTTCCTCGGCGTTGATGGCCGCGGACTGAGCGACCTTCGGGTGAATGTATTGCTTCTCGACCAGCTCAACAAGTGCATCGGTGAAGGTCCGCATGCCCGCCTCCCGGTTCTTCTTAATGACGTCGCTCAACTCGTGCTCGCGGCCATCAAGGATGTACTTGCGGGTCGGCGGGCTCTGCAGCAGCAGCTCGACCGCCGGGATCAGCGGGATGTCCTTGTGCAGCGTCGGCAGCAGTTGCTGATAGATAAACGCCTGCATCTGGAACGCCAGCAGGCCGCGGATCGCGTCGCGTTCGTCGGGCGGGAACAGGTCGTAGATGCGGCCGAATGCCTGGGCGGCGCTGGAGGCATGGATCGTGCCGAACACCAGGTGCCCGGTCTCGGCGGCGCGGAGCCCCGCCTCGAACGTCTCCTTGTCACGCATCTCACCGATCAACACCACGTCGGGGTTCTCGCGAACCAGCGCCCGCAGACCCATGCCAAAGTCAGGCACGTCGATCCCCACCTCACGCTGGCTGATGACCGCCTTGGCATCTTTGAACAGGTACTCGATCGGGTCCTCGATCGTCACGATGTGGCACGGGCGGCGCTCGTTGATGTATTGCAGCACCGACGCGATCGTCGTGCTCTTGCCGCTGCTGGTGATGCCGGCCATCAGGACCAGGCCTTGCTCCAGCTCGGCGATCTTCGCCAGCGCCGGTGGCAGGTGCAACTGTTCAAAGTTGAGGATCTCGTTGTTGACGCGCCGCGCGGAGATGGCGCTGCGGCCACAGGTGCGATAAATATTGACTCGGAACCGGTGCTCCCCGTTCAGCTCCACGCCGATGTCAAGCGACCCCAGGTCGCCGTATTGCTTCCACTGGGCTTCGCTGATGCCCTGCTCGACCCACTTCTCAAAGTCCACGGCGTCGATCGGTGCGGTATCGAGTGACTTGAGCTTGCCCCGCACCCGCAGCCGCGGCGCCTGCCCGCCGCGCAGCAGCATGTCCGAGGCTTCGAACCGCACCGTCGCCTCGAAGAACTTGCGCAGCGGCGTATCCGTCAACGACCGCTGCTCGGCGACGTGGTCAATGATCGTCATTTCTTTCGTATCAATTGGCATGATGAACCCGCTCCTCACCGAATCCCGCACTCAGGTCCCAAGCCTCAAGCCTCAAGCCCCAAGCCTCTCTCCCCCTACGCCACCAACCGGACCGGCACGCCGTGGC
>JAZGCX010000035.1:0-7339 GCA_036477175.1 Phycisphaeraceae bacterium | reverse complement strand
TGTTTGTGTTCCCGGCCGAGGGGGTCATAGTTGGATGGCTCGGGCCGGCGTTGGAGCGGTCGGGTTGCGGATTGTGGGAGGCACCGCGGGAAGTGCAGTTGGCAGTGGTCAGTGGTCAGTGGGCGGTGGTCAGTGGGCGGTGGGCTGTGGGCAGTGGTCAGTGGGCGGTGGTCAGTGGCCAGTGGTCAGTGGGCGGTGGTCAGTTGCCGAGTCCGTAGCGGACGAAGTGGGTGATTCTGGCGTCTTTGGGGAGGTAGTTGCGGACGGGCTTTTTGGCGTCCATGTCGCGGAGGTAGATCTGGCCTAAGAGGGTGTGTTCGTCGATCCACTTGCGGAGCTTGCCGGCGGCGATCTTTTCGGCGATCTGTTCGGGCTTGCCGGTGGCCTTGGCTTCGGCGACGGCGGCCTGTTTTTGTTCTTCGAGCTGATCGGCGGGCAGGGCCGTTTCGTCCACGGCCAGTGGCACGGGCCTGGCGGCGGTGATGTGCATGCACAGGCCGGTGAGCAGGTCGTCGCTCAGGTCGCCCTCGGCGCGGAGGATAGCGCCCTTTTTGCGGTCGTGATGGACGTAGGCACCGAAGCGGGCGTTGTCGGCGCCGCTGAACCTGACCGCTTCGCCCAGTGAGATGTTTTCCTTGATGGTGATGCGTAGCTGGTCGATGATGGCGGTCATCTGTCCGGTGGCGGTGACGGGTCCGTCGGGGCCGGCCAGGGCGAGCTCGGCGATCTTGCGGCTGGCATCGATGAAGCTGTCGTTGCGTGCGGTGAAGTCGGTCTCGGACAGCAGTTGGATCATGGCGATGGCGCCGGCGGGCTCGTCGGACCGGGCGACGGCGATGACGCCTTCGGCGGCGGGCCGGTCGCTGCGTTCGTCCATCTGGCCCTTGAGCGTTTCGCGGAGGAGTCTGATGGCGGCGTCAAAGTCGCCGTTGGTTTGGCTCAGTGCCTTTTTGCACTCCATCATGCCGACGCCGGTGCGATGGCGGAGGTTCATGACTTCTTTGGCGGTGATCGCCATGGCAGAGGCTCCGTCAACGTTGGGAGGGAATCCGCCCATTCGCGGACGGACTCGGGTGCGGCGTGGGGCACCGCATCGTGTTCAGGCTTGTTGGCCGGCGTTGGGCTGGGTGGTGGTGGTGGCGACCGGCTCGCTGGGTGGTTCGGTCGGTGTGGTCTGGACCGATTCGGCCACGGCGCTGTCGGCGGCGCGGAACTGGGCGCGGGTGCTGCGGCGTCGGCGCGCCTCTGCGGTGGCGGCCTCGTCGGTGCCCTCGGCGACGGCGGCGCGGCCGCTTTTGCCTTCCTGCACCGCGGCGCACAGGCTGGCGACAACCAGGTCAATCGCCTTCAGCGAGTCGTCGTTGCCGGGGATGGGGATGTCGGCGTAATCCGGGTCGGAGTCGGTGTCGATCAGGCACACGGTGGGGATGCCCAGCTTGCGTGCTTCCTTGACGGCATTGAGTTCACGGGTGACGTCGATCACGATCAGCGCACCGGGCAGCTTGGTCATGTTGCGGATGCCTTCGAGGTTGCGCTGGATTTTTTCCTTTTCGCGACGCAGTTGGCTCTCCATTTTCTTGGAGTAGGTATTGATCTGTCCGGACTCTTCGAGCTGTTCGAGTTCTTCGAGTCGCTTGAGCCGATCGCGGATGGTGCGGAAGTTGGTGAGGGTGCCGCCGAGCCACCGCTCGATGACGAACGGCATGCCGGTGTCGGTGACGTGCTGTTCGATGCAGGCTCGGGCCTGTCGTTTGGTGCCGACAAAGAGGACGTCCTTGCCGCTGGCGACGATTTTGGAGACGAACTTGCGGGCCAACAGCAGGCCCTTGATCGTCTGCTTCACGTCGATGATGTGTATCCGGTTGCGTCTGCCGAAGATGTACGGCTGCATCTTCGG
This sequence comes from Phycisphaeraceae bacterium, assembly GCA_036477175.1. Taxonomy (GTDB): domain Bacteria; phylum Planctomycetota; class Phycisphaerae; order Phycisphaerales; family Phycisphaeraceae; genus JAZGCX01. Next base: position 5,442 of record JAZGCX010000035.1, on the reverse strand, counting down.
GTTCCAGTTGTTGGAGCGGTGCCCGAAGTGGATGCCCGCTTCGACCAGGTCCTTGACCAGCGATGCCATATGCAACTCCTGCGAAGCGCCCGGGCTGAGGCGGTGTGGCGGCCCCGGATGTCCGCGACCAAGCCGAAGCCGTTGCCAACCCACCGGCGTATCAACGAAAAAACCGGTCATGGACCGGCACCCACCCAGCCCCGCCCGGGCGGCTGGCGTCACGTCGGCCCACACCGCGGGTGCTGGACGCACCTATAGTCGGCCCATTGTAACATCGGCTGATGGGGCTGCAACCGACGAGCAATTCGTTGCTTGTGCGCGACGGGGGGTCAGGCGGTGTGGCGGGCCGAGGCGTCGTGGGAGGAGGCCGACTTGGGCTCGGCTGACGCTTGGCCTTGGTCCGGCAGTGGTGCGTCGGCCCCCGCATCGGTATCGGCGGGTGCCTGGGCGTGGGCGGACTTTCTGATCTTTTCGAGCAGGACCTGGCGGTGGCCCGCCTTGTAGGCCGAGACGATCACAAATCCGAAGATGACGACGAAGAAGGCCGCCATGTAGCGCCACCGCTCGGACACCAGCGCGCCGCCGAGCACGGCGAAGATCGCGGCCAAGGCGTACATGATCAGCACGGCGAACTTGACGCTGGCGTTGGGCCCGAGTCTGAGGCTCCTGCGTGCAGCGGACAGCAGTTGGTGGTGCAGGTGCTGACTGTCGGGTTTGAAGATGGACTGGCGGCGCATCGTTCGGCGGAAGATGGCCAGTGCGGTGTCGGTGATGGGCAGTGCGAAGACGATGAGGGCGGCGGTGACCAGGCGCGGGCCCTGGCCGCCGGCCTCGGCGAACAAGAGAATGGTCGCGACGCTGAGGTAGCCCAGCAGCAGGGCGCCAGCGTCGCCCATAAAAATGTTGGCGGGGTTGAAGTTGTAGGGCAAGAATCCCAACACCGCGCCGAGTATGGCCAGGCACATCACGATCCGCACCGCGTCGTAAGTGGGATCGACGGCCTTTCCCTGCGCGGCGGCTTCAATTGAGCCGAGGGCAACGAAGGCGGCGATCGCCAGGAACCCCATGACGGCGATGGCGACGACGCCGCTGGCCAGGCCGTCCAGCCCGTCGAGCAGGTTGACTGAGTTGCAGCCGCCGATGACAAACACGGCGATGACCACGGCGCCAAGGGTATAGATCAACCAATCTGGTGCGGGCACCTTGATGATCTTGAACAGTTGATCCACGAGGTTGATGCCGACGCGGTTCATAGCGAGCATGGCGGCGGCAAAGAACTGGCCGCCGATCTTGACGCGGGGGCTGATCCCGTACACGTCGTCGATCAGTCCGGTGAGGGTGATCACCGCGGCGCCGACAATGATGCTGAATGGGAAACGGATGTGTACGGCGGCTTGCGGCGTGTGCGGGCCACCAAAGTAAACGAAGTAGCACAGCGAGATGGCAGCGATCCAAGCCAGGAAGATGGCCACACCGCCAAGATAAGCGACCGGTTCGATGTGGCTTTTGTGCTTGAGGTTGGGCCAATCGACGATCCCGTTGCGGATCGCCAACCATCGCATCACTGGGGTCATGACGATGGCCACAGCGAAGGCGACGAAGAAGACCGCCATGTATGGGGAGATGACGCGGCTTGCCGAGGGTGGGTTGGCGGCGAGACTGGCCAGGATCATGACACTAGCCTATCCGTAAATCGTATCGAGTGGCCTGAGACTTGGGCGTGAGGCGGCCGGCGACCCCAGTCGTGTTGATGCTCCTTTGCTTTGGCTTAGAAGCTGTTGCAAAACTTTTCCCGCTCATCGCCCCGCCCGGAAGGGCGGGGTCAACCGCGGCCTCCCGGCCGCGGCGATCAGGTTTCGCAACAGCCTCTTAACCACCGGGTACGCTTCCACTGGCGGCGATGCATGATGGGTGGCTCGTCAGGAAACCAGCCACCCCAACCACCGGCCCACACAACTGCCTCCGCGACAGCTCAAACAGAGCCGAGTTGGAAACGGCGCGATGCGGCGACTTTAGCCCCGCATGATCCTACGGGGTCCGCACCGCCTGCTCCGCTTTGCAAAGCGAAGCGTTTACCTAATAAGATTCGTTTCACACCTCGCTGGTGGCCGCGGAGACGGTCGCCGCCCGTTGTCGTCGATCGGTCTTGTCGTTCTTGCGGTACTCGTAGAACTCTTTGTAGCTCTTTCGGAAGTAGCCGCCGGCGCTGGACCGCACGCCGTTGAGGATCAGGCCCAACATATCGGCGCGCTGGCCGTCGAGCCGGCGGAACATGCGTTCGATCATGCCGCGCTTCTCGCTCATGGCCCGGATGACGAACACCATCGCATCCACCTGCTTGGCGAGCAATTGGCTGTCAGAGGTCAGCAGGGCCGGCGGCGCGTCAATGAGGACCAGGTCGTACCGGCTCTCGAATGAGGCCAGCATGTTGCGGAACACCGGGCCGTCAAACACCTCCGGCGGCGCGGTGGCGGCATGGCCAGCCGGCAGCAGATCGAGGCCGGGGTCATCGACCCGAACAATGGCCTGGTCGATCGACACGTCGCCGCACAACACATCAGCCAGCCCCGGCCGGTCGGCGACGCTGAAGAAGTTGTGCTGCCCGGGGCGGCGGAAGTTGGCGTCGATGACCAGCAGCTTTCGGCCGTTGTAGGTCAGGCTGGTGGCCAGGTTGCCCACCACGGTGGTGACCCCGCATCGGGACTTGGCGCCGGTCAGCAGCAGGGTTTTGTAGCCGCGTCGGTCCATCCGCGTCATCAAGGCAGTTCGGACCTGACGGAAGGACTCGGCCATCAGCCCGGCGGGGTCCTTGATGACCGTCTGCTCGATCCGAGCGGGGCCCGAGGGGTCTTCGGCGGCATCGGGGAGCACGCCCAGCAGGACGGCGTCGGGCAGGAGCTTGACGTCGGCGGGGCTCTTGACACGCTGGTCGAGCACTTCGCGGAGGAAGATGGTGCCGCCGACCACTGCTAGAAGCATGAAGGTCACGCCGGGCACGACGAGCTCGATGGTGGGGAACACCAGCTCGGGGATGGTGGCCGGCTCCTGCAATCGGACCGGAATGCTGTCAATGCGCTGGGCAAGCAACGCGATGTCCCGCAAGCGGACATTCGCCTCATCGCGGCGAATGGTGCTGTTTTCGGCCAGTTCCTGGAGCCGCTCAAGCTCGGTCAGCTTGCCGGTCAGATCGGACATGCGGTGGCGCGTCTCGGCCAGTCGTTCCTCGGTGGCGACCAACTGGCCCTCCAATAGTTCGACGGCCTGGCGGGTCTGTTCGATCCTGGCCTGAGCGCTCTCACGCAGCGACTGTTCGATCAACCGCTCGGTCTGGCGTTCCAGTTCGTTGATCCGCAACGTGATGTCTGTGACGGTCTGATGCTTGGGGCCGTACTTCTCGATATTAATCAACCGGAACTCGTTGAGGTCGCGTAATTCCTCTTCTCGTTGGTGGACGAAGGGGTTGGTCGCCTTAACCTCGGCGACTTCGTACGGTGTGAAGGTAATCTTGCCCCGTCGTTCAGCCTCGACGAGGCTGGCGTACATTCCCCGGGCCGCTTCGACTTGCGCCGCCAGCATGGCGTGATCTTCACCCGCCTGGGTGTAGGCCCTGGCCGTGTCCGTCTGAGCCAGGTTGATCGAGGGCAGGTCATTCTTGGCCAGGAACTGCTTGATCTGCTCCACCAGTCGCTCGTATTCGTCTTCGGCCTCGGTGCGTTCGCGAAGCAACAGGCCGCGAAAGTCGGTCTTGAGCCGGTCGTTTTCTATCCGGTTCTTCTTCAGGTAGACCTGGGTCACCTCGTCGATAATGATCGGCAGGTCTTTCCTGTGGGTGTCGCGCATCCAGATGCGGATCAGGGTTGAATCGGGGATAGCGCTGGCGCGGAGGCGATCCTTGAGGTCCTCGCTGGCCTTGAAGGGACTGTTGAAGCTCTTGTACCACGCGGTGGCCTGCACCGCCTTCTGCTTCAGCGCTTCGCTGATCACCTCATCGGATGTGAGCCGGTACGCGACGTTCGCCATGAACGCCTCAGTGTTTTCCATCCGCTCGTGCTGGACGCCGAACAAGGGGGTGTCAAAAGTATTGGTGACGGCCTGGATGACCACCAGCTGCGCCTCGGACCGATAGACGGCGTGCGTGAGGCGCAGCAGCACCCAGGTCGCTACGCCCAGCACGAGGCCCACCACCGCGGTGAACACCAACAACTTGAGGTGTTCGCGGAGGATGCGCACAGGGTCCACCGGCTTGAAACGACTGGACGCAGCCGGGGGCGACGGCCCCGGGCCCCCGGTTGCCGGTGTCCCGGGCATCGGCGGTAACGAATTGAGGGTCATGGCTGCTCCCGGCTGTGGTCTGGGGTCGGTGACCGTCTTCGGCGGATTACTGGGTTAACTCGTTTAGTCTCTGGGTGGCCTTATCCAGCGTTTCCTTATCATTCGACTTCTCGGCGGTTTCGGCCGCAAACTCGAACATCTGAACCGCCCGATCGCTCTGTCCCTGGGCCAGATAGACCTCGGCCACGTGGTAATACGTCAGAGCGATGGGTTCGAGTTCGAGGCTCGTGAGCAGGGTCTGAAGGGCTGCGTCGCTTTGGCCGGCGTGGAACTGCACCCAGCCGAGCGTATCCTGGACATTGGCGTCCCGGGTGGCATAGGCGGCGGCTCGCTGGGCCAGGGGCAGAGCCGCCTCCGCGTCGTCGAGGCGCTCGGCCAAGAGGAATGCCAGGTTATTCAGGGCCGCCATATTGTCAGGCACGCGTTCGAGGACCCGCCGGTAGGCGTCCCGCGCGTGCTCGTAGTTGCCGGCAAAGTGGGCGCAGCTGGCCAGCAGGTTCTCAAACGTGTCGCGTTCTTGCGGCTGCACGCCCGCCGGGGCACCGGGCCTGAACTGCGGCTCGAGCTGCAGCAGCCGCGAGTAGGCCTCGCTATACCGACCAAGCCGGTGCTCCAACGCCGCCAAGGCGAGGTCGATCCACAATGCGTGGCGGTCCTGAGTGGCCTCGAGGGCGATTTCGTAGGCTTGCTCGAGCCCCCAGGTGCTTGCGGCCTGATTCGAGACCCCTATGAACGGCGAAAAGTCCTGACAGCGTCCATAGGCGAGGATAAACGCATTGCGGGCCTGTTCGGGCTGGTTCAGTGCCGCCAGTGCGCGGCCGCGCATCGCCAACAGCGGCGGGACCTGTTGCGTTAATTCGACGTGGGCGCGCAGCATCTCGATCGCCTCGTCGCTACGCTGGGCCGTGATCAGCGCTTCGGTCAGCTCCGCCAGCGCCTTGGGCGTGGGCTGAAGCTCGAAGGCGTGCTCAAACTTGCCGACCGCCTCGTCGATGTTGCCCTGCTGCATCTCGGCCAAGGCCTGCAATCGAGGCCACGCCGGACTGCGCGGGTACCGCTCGATCGCCTGTTCCAGCAGCGTCTCGAGGGACAGCCACCGCTTGGTCTGGA
>JAZGCX010000349.1:0-2331 GCA_036477175.1 Phycisphaeraceae bacterium | reverse complement strand
GCGAGCGTTGCTTCGGCGATCCTGCCGACGCAGGTGTCCACCGTTTCGATGGCCGTGACCGCCGCGTCGAGCTTGCCGGTGTGGCCGACCATGTCACCGTTGGCGAAGTTCACCAGGATGAAGTTCTCGCAATCGTTGGCGTTGATCCGCTCGAGCACAATGTCGGTCACTTCGTGGGCGCTCATTTGGGGCTTGAGGTCGTAGGTGGGGCCCTCGGGCGACTGGGCCATCTGATGCGACTCGCCGGGGAAAGGCTCTTCGCGGTAGTCGTTGAAGAAGAAGGTGACGTGGGGGAACTTTTCCGTCTCAGCGCAGCGGAACTGCGTCAGCTTCCTGTTGCTCAGATACTGTCCGGCGATGTCGGTCATTTTCGGCGGCTTGAGGAACGCGACGTGAACGGGCAGCCCCTGTTCGTAGGCGGTCATCGTGACCAGGTGCACGTTGAGCCTGCGGCCGCGGTCGAACCCTCGTTCGCCGGTGTCGGGTGAAGGCTTGACCTGCGACCACTGCTCGTTGGGCAGCACGAACGCGCGGATGATCTGCCGCGGCCGATCGCCACGGTAGTTGTAGAAGATCACCGAATCACCGTCCTCGACGCGAGACGTATTCCCATTGCCCACGTAACGCGGCGTGATGAACTCGTCACCCCGCTGGCTGTTGTTCGTCGGGTTGTCGTAGTAGTCCTGCACCGCGTCGTCGGCATTGGCGAAGGCGGGCAGCGCGTCGTTGCGGCCGGTGAGCAGCTCATACGCCTTGGCCACGCGCTCCCAACGGTTGTCGCGGTCCATGGCGTAGTATCGGCCGCAGATACTGACAATCCTGCCGACGCCGATCGCGCGACACGTCTGCTCGATCTGCCGCACAAAGCCCTTGCCGGTGAACGGGCCGGTGTCGCGGCCGTCGGTCAACAGGTGGAGCGCGGCTTCCCGGCCGTGTGCTTTGCATAGCGCCAGACAACCGTACAGGTGCGACAGCAGCCCGTGCACGCCGGCGTCCGACGCGATCCCGACAAGATGCACGGGTCGGCCGGTGCCTTCGGCACGGCGGATCGCCTCGACGAGGGCTTCGTTCTTGCCGAACGTGCCGTTGTGGATTGCCTGGGTGATCCGCACGGACTCCTGGTCCACGATGCGGCCGGCGCCGAGGTTCTGGTGACCGACTTCGCTGTTGCCCATGGTGCCGTCGGGCAGGCCGACCGCTTCGCCGCTGGTGTGGATCAGCGTCCAGGGATAGGTTTGCAGCAGCGCGTCGCAGTGGGGGGTCCGGGCGAGCTTGACGGCATTGAACCGGTCGTGTTCACGATGGGGGTTTCGCCCCCAGCCGTCGCGGACAATCAGCACGACTGGCTTGCGTCGGACGGGCATGATCGGTTCCGTTGGATGAAGTTAGGCAAAGTCGAGCGGGCGATTGTACGGGATGGTGATGCCGACTGCGACACCGAACCCTACCCTTCGGCGCCGGGCGATTGCTGTTGATGCCTGGCGCGGCCGAAGCCGCCGGTTCAGCGTTGCGATTGGGGACGCTTGGCGGTTACGATCAGCGGCGAGATGGACGAATCCGGGCCCACGTGCGCCAACTGTGGCTATGAACTGACGGGGCTGGGTCAGGTCGGCCGGTGCCCCGAGTGTGGATCGTTCTACAGCCGCCGCACGGGTGAGGGGATCCGGCACGCCAGTGCCGACCAGTTATGGGTCGAGTGGCTGCTGCTGCGGTTGCGCACGGTGGCGTTGGGATTGGCGGCGGTGATGGTGATGATCTGTGCCGGCCTGGTCGAGTGGGCCAGGCAGCGGGCCGGGTCCGGTGCCGGGTCGCTGTGGCACAGCCGGGCGATCTGGGTGGGGGCGTTTGTCGCGGTTGTGCTTGTGGTCGCGGCGATCACCAGTTATGTGTATGAAAAGGATGAGCAATGACCACCGGGCAGGTGCAGTTGACCGCCGAAACAGAGCGAAGTCTGTCGATCGCCGCCGCTGGCGTCCTTGGCACGATACTTTGTTATACTCACTTGCGAATATCCAAAACCCACGATTAGGGAGGCTCAATCATGAACGGATGCACGAAGACAACGGCAACCGGGCTGCTGGTTCTGTCGCTGATGGTGATCGGCGCATGCGCGACGTCCCAGCCAGGCGTCACGTACGTCGGCGGGTCGTATCGCCAACTGTTCGCTGCGACCCCCGGCGAGGTCATCGAAGCGGCCAAGGACGTTGTCACGGAGATGAAGCTGATCCTGATCTCCAGCGAGACGACAGACGTGGGCGGCATGCTCGTGGCCCGCACCGCGCAGGACAGGAAGGTCGTGATTACGGCCGAGGCCCAGAGCGACGACGTCAG
>JAZGCX010000348.1:0-2919 GCA_036477175.1 Phycisphaeraceae bacterium | reverse complement strand
CACGGCGCAGATCGCTCGAATCGGTCACGCAGCGGTTCGGTCAACAACGTTCGGCGGACGATCCCAAAGAGTGTGAGCGCCGCGAGAATGTGGATCGAGATGTTGACCGCGTGGTATCCCGTTACATCCAACTCGCCGATCGCGTAGTTGACAGCCAAGGACAGCTTTACAATCGGCCGGTTCGTGTCGCCCAGGACTGTTGACAGGTTCGCCAGCGATCGGATACCGCGGTTCTCGATGATGTGTCGGGTGTCGTCAAAGATGAATGGCGCTGATAGGCTGTTAGCGTACACGAGGCCGCCGGCAACGATCAGCAGCAGGCAAATGATCAGGCCGCGACGCATGCTCTTGTCACCTTTGCCTCAAAGCGGTTTCGTGGATCGTGCGTCGATGGGCGAAAAGTTCTCCCGCTCATCAGACGCAACCGGGACGCTACACGTCCGGGATTGCGGCGGGCGTGGCCCGCCGTCTGTCAGATTCCAACGCGCACAGACGAAATCACGATCCGTCGTGCGTCGAGCCAAAGTCAGCAGATTATACGAGTGTCCAACAAGGTAACGCATGGCACGGCGGCGGCGCCTAGGAGGCCAGGTGGTTGAGCAGTTCGTCCGTAGAGGTGGCGGCAGCGCAGGTGGTTTCATCGGCGGCGCCGTAGTAGATGAACACGGTGCCGTCGGGGCGGGCGTCGGCGCCGCCGGGAAAGATAACGTTGCCGAAGAAGCCGTCGGTTTCATATGGCGCTTCGGGTTGCATCAGTGGGTGTCGGGAGCGGGCCAGGACCCGTGCGGGGTCGTCGGGGTCGATCAGGGCGGCGCCGGCGGAGTAGCGATGGGTGGCGTCGGCCCCGTGGTATATCTCGATCCAGCCCTGCGGTGTTTTGAACGGCACGCAACTGGCGCCGACGCGTGCCGAGTCCCACATACCCGGTCGCGGCGCCAGAACGGGTTGGTGCGCGCCCCAGTGGAGCAGGTCGGGGCTCCGGGCCAGCCAAATGGTCGGGGGGCTGGGATGGCCACCCACGGGCCTTGTCCACGCCACGTACTGATCATTGAACTGCTGGGGGAACAGGACCACGTCGAGGTTTTCCGGACAGAAGATCAGGCCGTGCCTTGTAAAGGAGCGAAAATCACTGGTCGCAGCCACACCGGTGGTGATACCGTGCTCGCTGACCGCCTTGTAGGTGATCCAATACTTGGAACCGATCCGTGTGGTGCGCGGGTCTTCCAGACCGAATGTTTCCGTGGGAGTCTGTGGCGCCAGTGCGGGTTTGGGTTCGACGGTGAAGTGGATGCCGTCGGGGGAACGAGCCAGGCGGAGGTGCGAGATGCTGGTGAGGTAGAACCGGCCGCGATATTGGAAGGCTCGCTTGTCCTGTTCGACGAAGTCGGGGTCGTCGCGGCGGACACGGAGGGTTTCGATCCGACGATCTTGGGCGTTCCAGATCGGTGCGGCGGCCCAGTGGGGGTCTTGATCTGTGGGCCGCTCGGCAACGCGAACCAAGAGAATGACCTCATCGCGGTAGCGTGCGACGGCGGGGTTAAACGTGCCGATGACCTCAAAGTCGCTGCATGACGCAGTCACGTCGGCAGGACGGATAAGAGGGTTTTCCGCAAGACGTTTCATCAGGTCGTCGCTGACGCGTGCCGATGTTCGCTCATGGGGGCCGCGACATGCTGCGTTCGCGGGGGTGGGCCGGGCAGCACATGGTGATCAAGGCGCCTGGTTTGTCAACTCGCTGGCGCAGACGGCCATCTCCAGCGAGGTCAGGCCGTTTTCTTCACTGACCAGCCGCTGGTGAGCGGATGACCGGATCGCGTTCAACTGATCGGCGAGCAGGCTTCGCAACACGTGACCATAGAGCTGCTGCTTGGACATCCCTGTGTCGCCGCGGATGAGGAATCGGCCGTCCACGGCGTATGACTTGTGGCGACTGGTGACGCGGCGCTGATCGGTTGTGTAGCTTTCGCATTGCTCCACCTGCGGGTGCGGGACCACGGCCTTGAGCGCATCGAGCGTGGCGCGATCGGCCAGACAGTCGATTTTGATCCTGGTCGGGACCCATTCGAACAATGAAATGCTGCCGCGCTCACAAACGATTCGGATCTCCTGACGGTCCATGCGCGCCGCCTGGTGGAAGCCGTGGTAGAAGTTGACGAGCAGGGTCGTTCCGTAGCGTACGGTGCAACCAGCCTGCTCGACAACGTCGTCCGAGTTCGGACGGACTGATTGTTGCGCGGCCAGCACCTGCCCGGGACCGAACCACATCCGGAAGAGGTCGAAGAAATGCACACCGTGCTCGATGAATATCCCGCCGCTGAGCGGTCGCTTCCAAAACCAATGGTCGCGCGTCAGCGGTTCGTCCCCGGCGTAATTCTCAAAGAAGGCGTGCAGCGGTTCACCGAGCAGGCCGTCATCCAGGATGCGCTTGACCACTTGGCACAACGGGTCATACCGCATGATGAGGTTGACGGCGAGGACCTTGTTGGCCGACCTGGCTGCGGCGAGCATGGCACGGGCGTCGTCGAGGTTCGTCGCCAAGGGCTTTTCGCACAGCACGTGCTTGCCCGCATTCAACGCGGCGAGCGCCAGGTCCTTGTGGGTTATTGGGGGCGTGGCAATATGCACTACGTCCACGTCGTCGCGGGAAAGCAATTCGTCGATCGACGCACAAGCGGCGAGGCCGAAGCGGTCGGCGGCCACCTGCACGGCGTTTGGGTCAACGTCTGCGGCTGCGACGGCGACGATGTCATCCAGGCCGGCGTAATGCTCGAGACAGAACCGCCCGAAAGTGCCGCAGCCAATCAGGCCATAGCCAAATGTGTCACCGCCACGTGTCCTCATGGCCATGCACCCTGCGCCGCCCGATCTGCAGCGATGATGACTCCGAGCGCCGCCCGGCCATCCTCACCCCTAACCGCT
>JAZGCX010000347.1:0-3427 GCA_036477175.1 Phycisphaeraceae bacterium | reverse complement strand
ATCGTTTACCGCGGCGCAGGCCGCATTCACGATGATGGTGTTGATCTTCTTCAATCTCGTGGTACCAACCGGCTGGCAGGTGGGGTTGATCCGCGTGCAGGACGTCGTCGCGGGCGCACTTGTCGGTGTCACGGTGTCAGTGTTCTTGTGGCCGCGTGGAGCCACCGCGTCGGTGACGCGGGCTATCGATTCAGCCCGCTCGATCTTCACACGGTACTTGCGGGTGGCAGTGCTGCGCATCACCCGGGGTGCGTTCGAAGAGCGCACCGACAAGCTGGCCACGCTGGGCCACAGTGCGCTGGCCGCCTCCCGGGTGGTCGACGATGCTGTCCGCCAATACCTTTCTGAAAGCAGTGGTGAAACCGACTTTCGCGCCCCGACCGTGAGGGCTTTCCACCGGGCCATCCGGCTACGCGGGGCCGCGGACCTGATCGCCGACATCCCCACGCCGCCGCCGCTGTCGGCCTATCCGAAAGTGCGCGCGGTCGTGGAGATTCACGTGGACGCCATCTGCGAGCACCTCGCGGGTCGCTTCACGCCTGGGCAGTCATGGGTACCCATCGCCAAGGATTTTGTACTAGCACTACGTTCCGAAGCGCCCGACGACGACCTCGGGGCGTCAGCCGCCCTGCCATTGTTGACCGTCGCCGCGCTCCTCGGCGAGTTGGAATCGACCTACTCGCTGGAGCCGGCATCGCCATAAGCCTCGCGTTTCTCCGCTGCGATCGCATTCCGCGCAAATCAGCGGAGCGGCCCCTCGTCAGGCACGCTTACGATTGCCTCGTGCACCCCTTGCGTACGTTCGACGTGACTTCTTGATCTGTCGGTCACCCGTCTGCGCATTTGCCCAGGGAATGCCCGCGCTCTAGGCACTGCCCGGATCGTGACTGGCCGTGCGCCGGATAGGCGCTCTGGTCTCAGCATTGTTACTGGTGCTGCTGGCCGCTCCCCCGGCCGGAGCGATCGAGCCGCCGGTTATCGACCCGGCGGCCCTGCCCCCCGACGAGACTGGGCCCGATCAGCCCATGGAACAGCGCCGCATCTGTGCGGCGCCGACAACGTTTCCGAACTCGAACTTCGCCGACAAGCCGTGGGCCAACGACTACCTCAGCCTGGACGGCTTGCTGCGGCTCGGCGCCGAGGCCGTCGAGCAGCGCGTCAACGAGGCATTGGTGAAGGCCGGCGCGGAGGCGTCAGCGTCGATCGACGCGGACCGCGAGCGTATCGACGCAGCGGTCGCCGAGATCACGGCAGAAATGTCAGACCGGGAGCGTGAATAGTCTTGGCAGGGTCTCCGCAATGTCAGGGTAGGTCGACCTTGCTGGCCAGCCATCGACCGTCGACCTTCTCCATGGTCATTACGACGCGACTGCGGTCCAACTGTGGTGCAGGGGCAGCCGCGTTGCTCACCGCCTGATCGATGAACAGCACCACCTCGACCCGGTTCTTCGTGGCCGACTTGACCGCCGCGTCGAGGACCATGCCGTTCGCCGTGGCCTTGTTGTCGATCAGTACCTGGCGGAGCGCAGCGCTGGATTGCTGATAGAGGTCTTTGAATTCGCCGGTCGAGCCATCGATGACGCCGGTGATGTTCGTGTCAATCGCGTTCGGGTCGATGGTGGTCAGCGTGATGGCGAATTTCTCGGCCGCATCGAGTGCCTCCGCGGAGGCGACATCTTTTTGGTGGTGCTGAAACAGCAGCCACCCCTCATAGCCGGCCACCGCCAACACGGCGACCAGCACGGCCGCCGCGATCCACCGAGTTGCTGTTCGGCCCCGCGGCCGGCCGGTGGCGGGGCCCTCCTCGTCACCACCATCGTCAGCGGCCGCCTCCGCCGGGTCAGCATCGTCACCGCCTTCGTCAGCGGCCGCCTCCGCCGGGTCATCCTCGGCGGCGCCGCCCCCCGAGTTGCCACTCCCCTGGCCCTGTGTGGCCTCGAGATCGGGCGACGCGGTGTCCTGCCCCTTGTCGTCGTCCGATTCGGTGTGTGCGTCGGAGGTTTCAGACGAAGACTTCACCTCAACCACCTAACCCTTCGTCCCGCGATCGGGAGACACGCGCACACCATATCCGGACCCACAGCACGGTGACACAGACTGGCCGACGTCAGCAGTCAGCGGCGCACCGGCTCGAGGGGTCAGTTGCACGCTCCCAAGTCTCGCAATAAGTTGCCCGCCCCCATCGCAGCAACGATATTGGCGTGGATGACCCCTGCCGGTTTCTGCTCCTTAATGCCCCCGCTGATGCGGGTCAGCTGAAACGTCACGCTGGTGATCTGTTCGCCCCCGTATATCGGCGAGTACGGGCCGAAATTGTTGAGATTGTTGGTGATGGTCAGTGGCTGCACTCGAGGCCCGAGGAAGGCCGTCGACTGATCGATATTGCTAACAACAGCATTTGCTTGACCCTGCACACCGCCGGCCGAGTATTCGTCATGCTTGTCGGCGAGGTTGTTATAGAAATCGTTGATCTGGCCCATCAACGTGTCGAATTGGGCATTGAACCACTGGCATGAGTCCGACATGCCGCTGACAATCTCTGGCGTCAACTGATAGATGAACGTGTGGTACTCCCAAATGTCGGTGTTGGGCTTCCAGTTGGTCGGCCCCGGGGTGAACACAGGCAACGGCGGGGGGTCCGGTTCAGCGGTGGCGTGGCCAGATGTCACCAAACCGGTCACAGCGATCGCCGCAGCCCATATCAGAGCAGAACCCATCCGCCGAACTGTCTTCGCGCCCATTCCCATCCTCCTAATCTCAAACGATTACCCGATCGGCTCGGTCTCTGTGGCGAAACGGGACATCTGAGCTGGCTCATCTCCCCGAAATGTGGCTGGCCGGTCGGCCCGAGTCAGTCGCCCGGTGGCCTGGGTGGTTCGGTGTTACCGTCTGCGCACGGATAGACGTATCGATCCTGGCAAAACTAGTCGCAAGACCCCGCATGCGTTTTACCCTGTCCTCCGTACGTCGTCACCGATTCGCAGGAGCCAGTCTTGACCGACACGAAGTCAATGGGCAGCCCGGACTTCTTGCCTGGGCACGGCCTATTGCGAACTGCCGGCTAACGGACACTCGGCCATGACCATCGAGCAGGAACTACCGCCCGCCGCCGCTAAGGCACGCGACGACAGCGTGGTCGCGATCGAGGATTGGTCCAAGGGGTACGTCAAGCGGCACCCCCTGGAATCCCTGGCAACTGTCGGGCACCAGTGCGTCCTGGCGGTACGCACCATTCAGTACTTTTTCATTGACCTCTTCACCGGCAAGTTCCAGTGGGGCGAGCTTGTCTGGCAGGGCTCCTTCATGGCGTCAACTGCAGTAATGCCCACCATCCTGGTGGCGCTGCCGATCGGAGTTACCCTCTCCGTCCAGTTCGCCCTGCTGGCAAACCAGGTCGGTGCCACCTCGCTGGCCGGCGCGGCCAGCG
>JAZGCX010000346.1:0-6440 GCA_036477175.1 Phycisphaeraceae bacterium | reverse complement strand
CCACGGACCGCGACAAAGTCGGCCTCGGCGTCCTGAGGCGTGCCGTCCTGGCCGAAGCCGGTGCGCGTCACGTCGCCGAACTCCTTGGCCGCATCCGAAAGAACCAACTTCAGGAACTTGCCCCTGGTGCTCAACAGCAACTCGGCGATCTTTGTCAGGTCGTCCGCGGTGGCGTCCGCCAGATTCACGCCGAACACCTGTTCGTAGGCCTGTTTCACCCAGACCCATTCGTCGTCGGCATAGGCGGCGTGGATCGTGTCGAGTTCGGCATGGAATGCGTCGAGGTCGGCGATGCGGCCGGTCTCCACCTGCCGGCACAGGTCGTCGAGGCGTTGGCGGGGCATGAGTTGGCCGCCGATGTCCACCCACTGCCAACAGAACACGGCGTCCGGCGGCGGGGCCAGGGCGTCGCGGAGCGATTTTGCGCCGTCGTGCACCGCCGCTTCAATCCGCGAAACGATCTTTTCCAGCAGGTACATGTGGATGCCGGTGCGGTAAAAGCGCTGCCCTTTGGGCAACAGGACGCGTTTGATCTCGGCGCCGTTGACGGTGACGGTGTTGGCCGACGCATCGGTGTCCTGCTGCAACTGTTCGAGCCTGGCCGAGCCGTCGATCATCCGGCCGACGGTCATGGGGCTGAACACATCAAACGAGATGCGGTCGCGTTTGACCGTGCCCTTGCGTCGGTCGCGGGCGGGCCATTTGGCGGCGTCGCGCACCGTGCCCACCTTCGCCACGTTGAGGCCGGGAACGATGACGCATTGGCCGGCGGGCGTAGCGTCGATGAGGCTGAACGGAAAGATCGAGCTGTCGAATGCGCGGGTGTGCTTGCCCAGGACCACCGAGAACGGGCCGACGCGGCAGGGCCACACCATGTAGCAGCACGACCCGGTCTTCGTGCCGCGCTCCAGCTTGCCCTCATGCACCGGGCCGAGCTTGTACATGTGGTTGGACTGGTTGGTGCCGCTGCCGGCGTTGAAGAAGCTGAACAGGGCGGCGATCAGCAGGGTGGACTTGTGGTGCGTCACCGTGTACGGGCCGGCAAACACACTGCACGCCTCGCCGTGCAAACCCTCGCAGTTGGCGAAAAAGACCGACCCCTCGGCTGAGAACTGTTTGCCGATCAGGCAACCCTGACCGACGTAGGTCTTGCTGACGATGGCGCCGCCGGTGACCTCGGAGCCTTCGGCGATGATGAAGTGCTCCGCCTGCACGTCGGCGCCAACAGTGGTGGGGGCATCGGTGCTGCTGAGGATGGTGCCGTTGACCAATGACGCGGCGCCGTTGACCTGTGCGTGGTCGCCGATATTGACATCAATGATCTGGTTGACCGACGCGATGCGGACGGCGGCACCCACGGTGCCGCGATCGGCCCTGGCGCGGTCGGCGGCGGTGCGGGCCATCGCCGTCAACTTCTCGATCAGCTTCGGGCGGTAGCGGTGCAGGCAGATCAGATGCGCAAACTGCGAGGATAGTTCATTGAACAGGATCACCTCACGTCCGCCGGCCTCGTTGAGCAGGTTGATCTCGACGCCGTTGCCGAAGGCGGCGCCTCGGCCGGAAGTAGGCCGCGTCTCCATGGCGCCGACGTTCTCGATGCACGCACCGTCACCGATGTTGTAGTTGGCCAGGTGCACGCCGACGTTGGCGATGCGGACGTTGTCGCCGATTGTGCAATTGGCGATGGTGGCGTTGTAGATGCCGGCGGGCTTGGCCAGGCCGGCGTCCGTGGCGACGCTGCCTGTCAGCGTGCCGAGCCTGACCTCGCCGGCGAAACAGGTGTCGCGGACGCGGGCCGGATCTAATCCCCCGGCCACCTGGACCTGCGACCAATCCTCGGCGACGCAGCCCCGACGCTCAAGCGCCCGGACCTGTTCGTCGGTCAGCGCGATGTAGGGGTTGTTCGATGCCACTGCTGCTGGCCGTCTCCTGGTGGACCGGGATCACATCGGTGGTCATGACGATGACCGGAAGCCGCCGCCGGGGGCTCACACCTGGGGCGCGGCGGGCTTGTGTTGCTGGATCCAGTCATAATAGTCGCGCATCTTCAACGCTGCGGCGGCGTCGAGCCGGTCCTTAAAAGGTTTTTCGATACGGTGCGACATGGTCGCCGACAAGGGTAGCACGGCCGATCCGTGCCATCAATCGGATGCGCGGGCGGTGTTGTCCGTGGCGCAGCGGCGCGTTAGCCTTACGCTGATGGACGGCTCAAGCGCGGCTTCGAGCGGGTCTGCCGCGGCTGCAACCGGGGAGGCGGCGTTACTCAACGGTCTTCGCGCCGGCGACGAGACTGCATTCGAGCGGCTGGTCCGGACGCACACCCCACGACTGCTGGCGGTGGCGCGACGGCTGCTGGGCAACGAAGAAGATGCGCGCGACGCGGTTCAGGACGCGTTTGTCTCGGCGTTCGGGGCGATCGATCGATTCAAGGGCAAGTCGAAGCTCGCCACGTGGCTGCACCGAATCCTCGTCAATGCCGCGCTGCTCAAGCTCCGCGCTCGGCGTCGATCGAAGGAGCAGAGCCTCGACAGCCTGCTGCCGGCGTTCTATGAGGACGGCCACCGGATCAACCCGAAGCCGGCATGGCAGGCCACGCCCGAGCAGTTGCTCGAGCGATCCGAGACGCGGCAGATGGTCCGGCGTCTGATCGACGAACTGCCCGACACTTACCGCACCGTGCTGCTGATGCGCGACATTGAACAGATGAGCACGGCGAGCACGGCCGAACTGTTGGAGGTCAGCAATGCGGTGGTCAAGACACGGCTGCACCGCGCCCGCCAGGCGCTGCGCACGCTATTGGAGAGCGAACAGTTATGAGCGAGCGGATGTCATGTCGCGAATTGCTTGAGTTTCTCGATGACTACCTGGCCGGTGAACTCGAGACGGCGGTGCGGTCTGAGTTCGAAACCCACCTGGCGCAATGCCCCTACTGCCGCGACTACCTCCAGACCTACCGGGACGCGATCCGGCTGGGCCGGTCGTTGTGCGACGATCCGCAAGCACAGGTGCCCGACGAGGTGCCCGAGCAGTTGGTGCAAGCGATCCTGGCGGCACGGGAAAAGGGCTAAGGGCCGGGGTTTAAGGTTTGGGGTTTAGGGGTTATGGTTCAGGTGCTAGGATGAGAGGGAGCCGGTATCTGACCCGTGAACCCCCAAACACCGCCCCTGTACCGAGGCCCCAACATGAC
The DNA here is from genome assembly GCA_036477175.1 of Phycisphaeraceae bacterium. Lineage (GTDB taxonomy): Bacteria > Planctomycetota > Phycisphaerae > Phycisphaerales > Phycisphaeraceae > JAZGCX01. The sequence goes on along the minus strand of JAZGCX010000346.1, from coordinate 3,253 downwards.
TGACCAGAACCCGACCGCCAACGCCACGGGCGACCGCCCCGGCAAACCGATGCGCGTCCGGATTGACGACCGCAGCATGACGCGCACTTACGCCAACGCCTTCCGCACCCAAACGACGCCGGAAGAGGTGTTCGTCGATTTCGGCGTGAACCTGGTCGTGCCAGCCCCAGAACATCAGGGCGACACCGACCACGCCGAGGGACACCTGCTCTTCCAGGTGGACCAGCGCGTGATCCTGAACTACTACACCGTCAAACGTCTGGCGATCACGCTGGGTCAGGTTGTCCGGATACACGAGGAGCGTTTCGGCGAACTGAAGCTGGACGCGGCCGAACGCGCCCGCAGCACTACCAGCGGACAGGCGTAAGAAGCCTGGGGCTTGAGGCTTGAGTCGGGAACCGGGGTTGCCGACGATCACTTCCAACAGATGAACGAACAAGGCACCACGACGACATCGACATCGGCGACGCGGGCGCTGACCCAGGCGGCGGAATCGGCCGCTGGCTTTGCCATGCCGCGCGAGCAGTTCCTGTCGAACCTGCTCGCGGCGCAGTGTGAGCTGGGACCGGCTGCGAACGGCGCGGTGCTGCGGATGGAGTCGGGCAACTTGGTGCAGGTGCTGGCCGCCTTCCCGGCGCTCGGCGATGACAGTGTCGCGCCGCCGTGGCTGAGCCAGTGCGGTGACCTGGTGCCCGGCGTCGTCCAGTCCGGCCAGGCCGAGATCACCCCCCTGCGCCGCGGCGATGAGTTGTACGGCCAACCGCCGGGCGAACACCTGATCCTGCTGCCCCTGATCCGGGCGGACCGGGCGCCGGAGGTGGCCGCGTTCCTTGTGCGCAGCGGCGACCAAGCCGCCGTCGCACGGGCGCGGGAGCGGCTGGCCCTGACCAGCAAGCTGCTGAGCATCTACGACATGCAGGCGCTGGTGCAGCGGCGGACGGCGGACCTGCACCGGGTCCGCACGGTGATGGAGCTGGTGGCCGCGGTCAGCGAATCGGACCGTTTCAAGCAGTCGGCGATGGCGCTGTGCAACGAGACGGCGGCGCGGTTCGGGGCCGAGCGCGTCAGCCTTGGCATCCTGCACGGCCGGTACGTGAAGCTGCACGCCATGAGCCACCAGGACAAGTTCAGGCGAAAGATGCGGATTGTGCAGGACCTCGAATCGGTGATGGAAGAGTGCCTGGACCAGGACGTGGAGGTGGTGCACCCGCCAGAGGCCCAGGCGACGTCCGTCAGCCGCGTCGCGTCGCAGACGGCGGCACGGCACGGGCCGATGGCCATCATCAGCCTGCCGCTTCGTCGCGGCGGCCGGCCCAAGGCGGTGCTCACCCTCGAACGGGAAGCCGACCGCCCATTCACGCCCGACGAGGCCGAGACGTTGCGACTCGTGGCCGAGATGTGTGCCGGGTGGGTGCTCAGCCAGTTCGACAACGACAGGTGGATCGGCGCCAAGATCGCGGCCAGCGCCCGCACGGGTCTGACGCAACTGGTCGGGCCGCAGCACACGTGGATCAAGGTCGCGGCGATCGGCCTGTTTGGACTGATCCTGTTTCTGGTCTTCGCCCGCGGCGAATACCGCATCGAAGGGTCGTTCGTCGTCGAGGCGCCGCAGCGCCGCGTGATCCCCGCTCCGTTTGACGGCTATCTCAAGTCCGTCCACGTCAAGCCCGGCGACCGGGTCGTGCCGGGCCAGACGGTGTTGGCCACGCTCTACACCGCCGAGCTTGAACTGGAGCTGGCGGAGGCCAAAGCGAACCGGCTCGGGTACCAAAAAGAAGCAGAGACCGCCAGCCGCGACGGCAAGACCGCCGAAGCGCAGATGGCCGCGCTCAAAGCCCAGATGATCCAGGCCCGGATCGATCTGCTCGAACACCGCATCGGCCGCTCCGAAATCCTTTCACCGATCGAGGGTGTGGTGATTGGGGGCGACCTCGAATCCCAGGTCGGCGCGCCGTTCGAGACCGGGCAGGTGTTGTTCGAGGTCGCTCCGCTCAAGGCGCTGCGCGCCGGGGTGTCGATCCCCGAACACCGGATCGCCGACGTGCAAGTCGGCGACCGCGGCGAACTGGCCGCCGCGTCGCATCCGGGCACCCACCTGCCGTTCGAAGTCGAACGCATCGATCCGGTTGCCGAGGTGGTGGACCAGAAAAATATCTTCCGCGTTCGGGTCCGCCTGCTCGAATCGGCCGAACTGGATGAAGCCCGCGGCTGGCTCAAACCCGGCATGGAAGGCGTGGCCAAGGTCAGCGTGGGCCGGCGCAGCTACCTGTGGCTGTGGTCGATTGACATGGTGCGTTGGATCCGCATGCGGCTGTGGATCTGACAAAGCAAGCCGGCAAGCACCAGACTCGAGGCAGCAAGGCCGATGGCGAATTTCGAATGACCAAACACCCCTCACCCTCTACCAACCACCAACCACTACACTCTGTCTGGGTCGATTTGTGCGCATGGGAACAGGTGCCGACCGGTGGAGGCAAATACGTCGTTTACCAGGAACACCCGCTGGCCGTCGTGCGCGTGGGGGACGATGCGGTGCGGGTGATCGACGACACCTGTCCGCACGCCGGGGGCAGCCTGTCGGCCGGCCACATCGACCCGGCGCTTGGCGGCCCGGGAAGTCCGGGGTGCATCGTCTGCCCCTGGCATGCCTGGCCGTTCGACCTGGACAGCGGCAAGTGCCCCGACAACCCGGTGCTGCACGTGCGCACCTACCCGGCACGGGTCGCCAATGGCCGCGTCATGGCAAAGGTCTCGCCGGCTCGGGCGCCTGCACCCGATACCCCAATCCCTGAACCCTAAACCTCATATAATTGCGGCATGGCAATCACCGTTGAAGCACCGAGCGGATCGAAACCGGCCCGGGTGACCCTGCGAACACTGCGAAAATGGGTCAAGGCGGGCGAGCGGTTCGCGATGTTGACGTGTTACGACGCCACGACGGCAACGTGGTTGTGGCGCGGCGGGGTCAGGTGCCTGCTGGTCGGCGACACCGCGGCGCAGATGATCCTCGGCCACGACTCGACGTTGCCGGCGACGATGCCGTTCATGCTCGAGATCACCGCGGCTGTGCGCCGCGGCGCGCCCGACGCGTTCGTGATGGCGGACATGCCGTTCGGCAGTTACCAGTGCGGGCAGGACCAGGCGGTGCACAACGCCATGCGGTTCCTGACCGAGGGGATGGCCGACGTGGTGAAACTGGAGGTGGACGCCAGCTTTGCGCCGCTGGTGGAACGACTGAGCCACGCGGGCGTGC